>DASQCX010000968.1:0-7324 GCA_035634455.1 Burkholderiaceae bacterium | reverse complement strand
AGTTCGGTCGAGGTCGGCAAGTGCATCTATGGCCGCCTTCCCTATCCCGCGCGCAACGGCGGTCTGGAAAAGCGCTTCATCCATTGGGCCCAGGCCGACGCCGGCGTCGAAGCGTTCTGCAAGATCAGCGAGGCACGACATGATTTCGTGCGCCTTCGCTATGTCCGCGAGGACGACCTTGCGGCGTTCTACTACCCGGACTTTCTTGTTCGCACCGCCGACGCCGTCTACCTCGTCGAGACGAAGGCACAGGAACAGACGCTCCACCCCAACGTCCAGCGCAAGCGCAAGGCGGCCCTGGCCTGGTGCGATCGCATCAATACGCTGAAACCGACGGATCGGGACGAGCGGGCTTGGTATTACGTTTTGCTCGGCGAGGACATCGTGATCGAATGGCAGGAGCGCCACGAGCCATTGGAACGCCTTCTCCACTTCGCGCGACTGCGTCCGCTGCCGCAAGCCAGCCAGCAGGCCCAGCTGATTTGACGCGTCGCTTGCGTCTTGCTCCGCACAAACCCCCAAGGGGCCTGTCGCATCCCAGACAGCAGCGAATAGCACGATCGTGCTAAAACGTACCCTGCGCCACCGCCAAGAACCAGGCGCAGGAGACAAACGCCCATGGATCTCGATTTCACCCCCCAGCAACAGGCCTTCCGCGCCGACATCCGGGCCTGGGTGGCGGCGAACCTGCCGCAGGACATCGCGCACAAGGTGCACAACGGCCTGCGGCTGCATCGCGACGACATGCAGCGCTGGGCGCGCATCCTCGGCGCGCGCGGCTGGCTGGGCTATGGCTGGCCCAAGGAGTTCGGCGGGCCGGGGTGGGATGCGATCGAGCGGCACCTGTTCGAGGAGGAATGCGCGCTGGCCGGCGCGCCGCGCATCGTGCCGTTCGGGCCGGTGATGGTGGCGCCGGTGATCATGGCGTTCGGCTCGCCCGAGCAGCACGAGCGCTTCCTGCCGGGCATCGCGTCGGGCGACGTCTGGTGGAGCCAGGGCTACAGCGAGCCGGGTTCCGGTTCCGATCTCGCCTCCGTGAAGACGCGCGCGGTGCGCCAGGGCGACAAGTACATCGTCAACGGCCAGAAGACCTGGACGACGCTGGGCCAGTACGGCGAGTGGATCTTCTGCCTGGTGCGCACGTCCACCGAGGGCAAGCCGCAGACGGGCATCTCGTTCCTGCTGGTCGACATGAAGTCGCCGGGCGTCACCGTGCGCCCCATCGTGCTGATGGACGGCGAGCCCGAGGTCAACGAGGTGTTCTTCGACAACGTCGAGGTGCCGGCGGAGAACCTGGTCGGCGAGGAGAACAAGGGCTGGACCTACGCCAAGTACCTGCTGGCGCATGAGCGCACCAACATCGCCGACGTCAACCGCGCCAAGCGCGAGCTGGAGCGCCTGAAGCGCCTCGCGAAGCAGGAAGGCCTGTGGGACGACGCGCGCTTCCGCGACCAGATCGCGCTGCTCGAGGTCGACGTCGTGGCGCTCGAGATGATGGTGCTGCGCGTGCTCAGCGCCCAGGCCGGCGGCAAGAAGGCGCTGGACATCGCGGGCCTGCTCAAGATCCGCGGCAGCGAGATCCAGCAGCGCTACACCGAGCTGCTGATGCTGGCCGGCGGCCCGTTCAGCCTGCCCTTCATCTACGAGGCGATGGAGGCGGGCTGGCAAGGCGACTTCGTCGGCGACGCGCGCTATGCGCCGCTGGCGGCCAACTACTTCAACTACCGCAAGACGACGATCTACGGCGGTTCCAACGAAGTCCAGCGCAACATCGTCGCGCAAACCGTCCTGGGGGTCTGACATGAACTTCGAATTCAGCGACGACGAACAACAGCTGCGCGAAGCGGTGCAGCGCTGGGTGGAACGCGGCTACGGTTTCGACCGCCGCACCGCCATCGCCAAGGCCGGCGGCTTCAGCGCCGAGGTCTGGGGCGAGATCGCCGAACTGGGCCTGCTGGGCCTGGGCACGTCCGAGGAGGACGGCGGCATGGCGATGGGCCCGGTCGCGGCGATGCTGGCGCTCGAGGCGCTGGGCCGCGGCCTGGTGCTGGAGCCGGTGGCCGCGGTGGCGCTGGTCGCCGCCTCGGTGCTCGCGCAGGCGCCCGCGGACGTGCGCGCGCGCTGGGCGCCGCGCGTGGCCGCGGGCGAGGCGCGCGTGGTGCTGGCGTACCAGGAACGCGCCGCGCGCTATCGGCTGGAGCGCGTCGATACGAATGCCGCGAAGTCCGGCGACGCCTGGACGCTGTCCGGCACCAAGAGCCTGGTGCCCATCGGCGACCAGGCGGACGCCTTCATCGTGAGCGCCCGTGTCGGCGGCGCCGCCGACGATCCGGCGGGCATCGCGCTGTTCCTCGTCGAACGCGCGGCCGCCGGCGTCGCGACCCGCGGCTACGCGCTGCAGGACGGCTCGCGCGCGGCCGAGGTCACGCTGTCCGGCGCTCCCGCGACGCTGCTGGTGCCGGCCGGCCCGGCCCTCGCGGCGCTGGAGCTGGCGGTCGACACCGGCATCGCCGCGCTGGCCGCCGAGGCGGTCGGCGTGATGGACAAGCTGTTCGAGCTGACCGCCGACTACCTGAACACGCGCAAGCAGTTCGGCGTGGCCATCGGCACCTTCCAGGCGCTGCGCCACCGCATCGCCGACATGAAGATGCAGCTGGAGCTGGCCCGTTCGATGAGCTACTACGCGACGCTCAAGCTCGGCGAGGCGCCGGACGCGCGCCGCCGCGCCGTCGCCCAGGCCAAGGTGCAGCTGGGCCAGAGCGCCCGCTTCCTCGGGCAGCAGGCGATCCAGCTGCATGGCGGCATCGGCATGACCGACGAATACATCGGCAGCCACTACTTCAAGCGCCTGACGACGATGGAGATGCAGTTCGGCGACACCATGCACCACATCGGTGAGGTGAGCGCCCGCATGACCGAGACGGCCGGCGTGTTCGCCTGACGCCGTGCCGGCCGCCGCCCCGGCCGCGATTCGCGGGATACCGGGGCCGCGGCCGCCGGAATGTCGGTAGACTGCGGCGTATCGTGGTCGTCGCCGTTACCTGACGGATACCCCTGTGGGTAATCATTCCAGCACTGTCCCCGCGCCCCCCGCTGACGCGGGCGCCGCGCCGGCCGCCGTCGACCGGCAGATCGGGTTCGAGCGCATCAACACGCTCTACGCGATCACGCAGCCGATGCTGTTCGGCGGGTTCGCCTACACGGTGCTGACCGGCGCGCTGCTGGCGTCCAGCGTGCCGCGCCCGCTGTTGGTCGCGTGGCTGGCCGTCAAGATCGTGCTGACGGCGGCGCGCCTGGTCGATGGCCGGATGTTCCTGCGCGACCGCCACCGCTCGCTGCGGCAGCGGCGCTGGAAGACCCGCTTCTTCGTCGGCGCCGTCCTGGACTCGGTGTCGTGGGGGCTGCTGGCGGTGCTGTGCATGCCCACCGCCGACCCCGCCGTCAACGGCGTGCTGCTCGCGGGCCTGGTGGGCATCGCGTCGGCCGGAGCGATCGCGCTGTCCGCCGATCGCCTGGCCGCGGGCACGTCGCTGGTGCTGGTGCTGGGGCCGCTGATCGAGCAGCAGGCGATGGTCCCGACGCTGCTCTCGCGCTATACCGCCGCGGGGCTGGTGATCTACGCGGCGCTGCTGTTCCTGGAGGCGCGCAACAGCCACCAGCGCTTCACCGAGGCGATGCGGCTGCGCTTCGAGAACGCCGCCATCGCCGAGGAGCGCCATCGCGCGCTCGTGTTCGCGGAGCACTCCAACGCCGCCAAGACGCGCTTCCTCGCCTCGGTCAGCCACGAGCTGCGCACGCCGCTGAACGGCATCATCGGCATGACGCAGCTGGTGGCGGTGGAGCCGCTGTCGCCGCTGCAGCACCAGCGGCTGGCCGTGCTGCGCCACTCCGCCGAGCACCTGGTCACCGTCATCGGCGACCTGCTCGACCTGTCGCGCATCGAGTTCGACCGCATCGTGCTCGACCCGCAGCCCACGCTGATCGCGCAGACGGTGCGCGACGTCACCGACCTGCTGCAGCCGGTGGCCGCGGAGCGCGGCCTCGGCTTCGAGGTGGTGTTCGACCTCGGGCTGCCCGCCGCGGCGCTGATGGACGCCTCGCGCGTCAAGCAGGTGCTGCACAACCTGATCGGCAACGCGCTGAAGTTCACCGCGCAGGGCGGCGTGGGGCTGGCGGTGTCCATGAGCGACGGGCTGCTGCGCTTCCGGGTCAGCGACAGCGGCGAAGGCATCCCGCCCGACGCCATCGAGCGCATCTTCGACGCCTTCGAGCAGGGGCCGTCCAGCACCGCGCCGGCGCGCTCGGGCACCGGCCTGGGCCTGACGATCTCGCGCCGGCTGGCGCGTGCGATGGGCGGCGACGTCACCTGCCGCTCCGTCCCCGGCCGCGGCACCACCTTCGAGTTCACGATCGCGTTCCGGCCGACGCCGCGCACGCCCACGCCGCGGCCGTCGCTCAGCGAGGAGCTGGCCGCGGCCGGCGCGGCGGCGGAACCGCCCGTGGCGCGGCCCGGCCGCGTGCTCGTCGTCGAGGACAACGAGGTCAACGCGCTGGTGGTGCGCGGGATGCTGGAGCAGATGGGCGTCAACGCGGAGCTCGCCGTCGACGGCCAGAAGGCGCTCGCCCGCATGGGCCAGATCGCCTACGACCTGGTGCTGATGGACTGCCAGATGCCCGTGCTGGACGGCTGGGAGGCCACGCGCATCTGGCGCGCGCGCGAGACGCGCCTGCGCCAGAACCAGCGCACGCCCATCATCGCCCTGACGGCCAGCGCCGCCGCCGGCGAGCGCGAGCGCTGCCTCGAAGCGGGCATGGACGACTACCTCAGCAAGCCCTTCACGCGCGAGGCGCTGGGCGAGCTGGTCGACCGCTACCTGGCGGCCTGAAGCGAAAGAGGCCGGCGGACGCGTCGTCCGCCGGCCTCGCCCAACGACGTTCTTCCGACGTCAGTTCTTGAAGTTGCCGTCGCTGAGCGACATCGACGAGCCGGCGGCGCACGACGTGGCCTCGCGGTTGCCGCTGGAGGTCGACTGGTTGCCTTCCCAGACGGCCGTCGAGCCGTTCCACTTCACGTACTTGTACTGGAGCGCGGTGCTGGCCGGCAGCGCGACGGTGCCGCTCCAGGGCACGTTGGCGCCGGAGCCCTGGATCGTCAGCGCGAAGCCGGAGGCCGGCGTCCAGTTGCCGAGCGCGGTCTGGTTGCCGACCACGTACAGGTTCTGGCCGTAGGTCGTGTTCGCGTTGGCGATGGTGAATGTCACCGCGCAGGTGGTGGAGCCGCCGCCCGAGCCGGACACGGTCTGGCCCGTGTAGATCGCCACCGCCGGCACCGTGGAGCCGCCGTCGGCCGCCACGGTGATGGTGGCGTAGCCGCTGGCGTTGACCGTCACCGAGTCGCTGGTGCAGGCCGTCGCGCCCGAGTTCGCCAGGCCGTGCACGATGTTGCAGTAGGTGCCGGCCGGCAGCCCCGTGTAGAAGGTCTGCGTCCACGACGAGGTCGTGTTGTTCAGCGCGACGAAGCCGACGTTGCCGCGGCTGAACGCGATCTGGTTGGCGTTGCCGGTGACCCAGTTCGCCTGCGCCTGGTTGCGCGCGGCCGAACGGAACTTGACCATCGGGTAGATGTCGCCCCAGCGGTGCACGAAGTCCCAGTTGACGTTGATCTGCGCGACGCCGTTCGAGTACGGGCTGGCGCTCGGGCGGTCCTGGTCGCTGCTCGTGAAGCGGAAGCCCGACTGCAGCTGCGCCTCGCCGTAGCCCTGCGCCAGCATGAAGATGTTGGCCAGGTCGTAGCGGTGCGAGCCCTGGGTGTCGTTGGTGGCGCCGGTGTAGTTGCTGGCGTCCAGCGAGCTGCCGTTGCGCTCGGTGTCCCAGTTGTTGACGAACACCGTGGCGTTGGTCGGCTGCACGAAGCCCCAGGTGCCGCCCCAGTTGTTCCAGGTGCCCATCATGGTCGGGATCGACGACGGCGTGGACCCGTTGGCGTCGCGCCAGGCGTCGTGCATCGCGTAGGTGAACTGGAACTCGTTGATCGTGCCGATGGGAAAGTAGTCGGAGCGCGACACCTCGCCGTCGGGCACGATCTCCTGCGTCACCCAGATGGACTCGCCGAGGTTGGTGGTCGGGTGCGCGGACTTGACCGCGCTCATGATGGCCTGCAGCGACGTCGCCGCCTGGTGCTTGGCCGCGTCGATGCGGAAACCGTCGATGCCCAGCGTCAGCAGCGCGTTCAGGTAGTTGACGACCTGGCCCTGCACGTAGCTGCTCTCGGAATTGAGGTCGGGCATGCCCGAGAGCCGGCAGGTCTGCACGTTGGAGCGGCCCGCCGGCGAGTTGTAGTCGGAGGACTGGATGTCGCAGGCGGCGTGGAAGTCGTTCGAGCTGAAGTACGGGTAGGTCAGCGTGGACGAGTTCCAGGTCGAGCCGTCGGTGGCGGTGCCGGAGTCGGCGGCCATCTGGTTGACGACGACGTCGGCGTACACGCGCACGCCGGCGGCGTGGCAGGTGCCGATCATGGACTGCAGCTGCGCTGGCGTGCCGAACTTGCTGGTCAGGTTGACGTAGTTGACGGGCTGGTACACGCCCCACCACGTGCTGGTGACCTTGGCGGCCTGGGGCGGCGAGATCTGGATCGCGCCGTAGCCCTGCGGGCCGAGGAACTGGGTGCACTCGGTGGCGAGGTCGTTCCAGCTCCACTCGAACATCTGCACCGAGGTGTCGCTCGGATTGAGGGCAAAGGCGCTGCCGCTGAAGGCCGCGGCAAGGGCGGCGGCGAGCGCGCGCTCGCGCAGCCGGCGGGAAGGATGGAATCGCATGGTGGCTTGTCTCCGGGCGTCCCGGTCATGGCCGGGCGCCGTCGTCTTTATTGATCGTCACGATGTGCGCGCCAGGCGCGCGGGGGGAGGCGCTCCTGCAGAGCCGTGCCGCTTCCTTTCTCGCTGTCCAGGTAGTTTTAATACCCGAAGATCCGATCAACAAGAGGACAAACTCCCCGATCCACGGTATTCGAGTCGATTTTTACCTATGAATTTCGCAAATACATTCCCGTCTCAATAAAAAGTAATTACACAAGACATGGATCAAGTAAAAACTCAAAGACGTAGTTTAAATACCTGCTCATGGAATTGCGGGCACGAAACGACACCAGCCATCACGCCTTCAAGCCGCTGGTCCGCGCAGTCGATAATCCCGCCATGCAGATCCACCGCGGCCTCGCTTCCCTTGCCACCCTTGCCCTCGCGCGCGGCGGAACGGCGCTGACCATCGGCAATTTCGACGGCGTGCACCGCGGCCACCAAGCGATGCTCGCGCTGCTGCGGAGCGA
>DASQCX010000967.1:0-4298 GCA_035634455.1 Burkholderiaceae bacterium | reverse complement strand
GCCTGAAGCAGCACCTGGTCCGGCGCGGCTGCTGGTCCGACGCCGAGCACGACGAGGTGCAGAAGGCGCTGGAGGCCGAGGTGGCCGCCGCGCAGAAGGAAGCCGAGTCCTACGGCACGCTCAACGACGGCCGCATCCCGAGCGCCGCGTCGATGTTCGAGGACGTCTACAAGGAGATGCCGGAGCACCTGCGTCGCCAACGCCAGGAGCTGGGGGTCTGATCATGGAAATGCAAGACAAGAAGACGCTCGCCGCGGCGCCCACGGGGCCGACCGCCCCGATGACGATGATCCAGGCGCTGCGTTCGGCGATGGACGTGATGCTGGAGCGCGACCCGAACGTGGTCATCTTCGGCCAGGACGTGGGCTACTTCGGCGGCGTGTTCCGCTGCACCGAGGGCCTGCAGAAGAAGTACGGCAAGTCGCGCGTGTTCGACGCGCCGATCTCCGAAGGCGGCATCGTCGGCGCCGCGGTGGGCATGGGCGCGTACGGCCTGCGCCCGGTCGTCGAGATCCAGTTCGCCGACTACTTCTATCCGGCGTCCGACCAGATCGTGTCGGAGGCGGCGCGCCTGCGCTACCGCTCGGCCGGCGACTTCACCGCGCCGATGACGATCCGCATGCCCTGCGGCGGCGGCATCTACGGCGGCCAGACGCACAGCCAGTCGCCCGAGGCGATGTTCACGCACGTGTGCGGCCTGCGCACGGTGATGCCGTCCAACCCGTACGACGCCAAGGGCCTGCTGATCTCGTGCATCGAGAACGACGACCCGGTGATCTTCCTGGAGCCCAAGCGCCTGTACAACGGCCCGTTCGACGGCCACCACGACAAGCCCGTGGTGCCGTGGTCCAAGCACAAGCTGGGCGAGGTGCCCGAGGGCTACTACACGGTGCCGCTGGACTCGGCCTCGGTCTACCGCGAAGGCTCGCAGCTGACGGTGCTGACCTACGGCACGATGGTGTTCGTCAGCGAGGCTGCCGCGGCCGAGACGGGCGTCGACGCCGAGATCATCGACCTGCGCAGCATCTGGCCGCTCGACCTCGACACCATCGTCGAGTCGGTGAAGAAGACCGGCCGCTGCGTCGTCGTGCACGAGGCCACGAAAACCAGCGGCTTCGGCGCGGAGCTGGCCGCGCTCGTCCAGGAGCACTGCTTCTACCACCTGGAATCCCCCATCGAACGCGTCGCCGGCTGGGATACCCCCTACCCGCATGCGCAGGAGTGGGCGTATTTCCCGGGGCCCGACCGCGTCGGCGCCGCGTTCAAGCGTGCGATGGAGAAATAAGAACATGGGTATTCACGTCATCAAGATGCCGGACATCGGCGAAGGCATCGCGGAAGTCGAACTGGTCGCCTGGAACGTCAAGGTGGGCGACACCGTCGTCGAGGACATGAACCTCGCCGACGTCATGACCGACAAGGCCACGGTCGAGATCCCGTCGCCGGTGCACGGCAAGGTGCTGGCGCTCGGCGGCAAGGTGGGCGACGTCATGGCGGTCGGCTCCGAGCTGATCCGCATCGAGGTCGAGGGCGCGGGCAACGTCAAGGACGGCCCTGCGGCGCCCGCTCCGGCGACGGCTCCCGCGCCCGCGCCGAAGGCCGCGCCCGCGCCGGCCCCGGCTGTCGCGGCGACGCCCGCTCCTGCGCCGGCTCCGGCCGCCAAGGCTCCGGCACCCGTGCCGCAGGCCGCACCCGCCCGCGCACCGGCCGCCGGCGCGCAGAGGATCACGCGCGCCCCGACCGACAAGCCCATCGCCTCGCCGGCGGTGCGCGCGCACGCATGGGATCTGGGCATCGACCTGCAGTACGTGATGGGCACCGGCACCGCCGGCCGCATCACGCACGAGGACGTCGACGCCTACGCCGCGCGCGGCCTGGTCGGCGGCACCGGCGCGTCTGGCAGCGTCGACACGCGCTACGCCCAGCGCACGGACGAGGAGCAGATCCCCGTCATCGGCCTGCGCCGCAAGATCGCGCAGAAGATGCAGGACGCCAAGCGCCGCATCCCGCACTTCACCTACGTCGAGGAGATCGACGTCACCGAACTGGAAGCCGTGCGCGGCAAGCTCAACCAGAAGCACGGCGCGACGCGCGGCAAGCTCACGATGCTGCCGTTCATCATGCGCGCCGTGGTGCTGGCGGTGCGCGAGTTCCCGCAGATGAACGCGCGCTTCGACGACGAGGCCGGCGTGGTCACGCGCCACGCCGCGGTGCACCTGGGCATGGCCACGCAGACCGAGGCCGGCCTGATGGTGCCGGTGCTGCAGCACGCCGAGACGCTGGACCTGTGGGCCACCGCCGCCGAGGTCGCGCGCCTGGCCGCGGGCGCGCGCTCGGGCAAGAGCGCGCGCGAGGAGCTCACCGGCTCGACGATCACGATCACGAGCCTGGGCGCGCTGGGCGGCATCGTCACGACGCCGGTGATCAACTCGCCCGAGGTGGCGATCGTCGGCGTCAACCGCGTCGTCGAGCGTCCGATGATCCGCGACGGCCTGGTCGTCGCGCGCAAGATGATGAACCTGTCGTCGTCGTTCGACCACCGCGTGGTCGACGGCATCCATGCAGCGGAGTTCGTGCAAGTCATCCGTGGCTATCTCGAAACCCCGGCCACCCTGTTCGTGGAGTAAGCACGCATGGAAATGAAATCGACAACCCTCGTCGTCATCGGCGGCGGCCCCGGCGGCTACGTCGCGGCCATCCGCGCCGGGCAGCTGGGCATCCCGACGGTGCTGATCGAAGGCGAGAGCCTGGGCGGCACCTGCCTGAACGTCGGCTGCATCCCGTCCAAGGCCATCATCCACGCGGCCACCGCGTTCGAGGAGGCCACGCACTGGGCAGGCGACTCGAAGATCGGCATCAAGGTGGCGTCGCCCTCCATCGATCTGGCCAAGACGATGAAGTGGAAAGACGGCATCGTCGGCAAGCTGACCGGCGGCGTCGGCGCGCTGCTGAAGAAGAACGGCGTGCAGGTGATCAAGGGCTGGGCGAGCCTCGTCGACGGCAAGACGGTCAACGTCACGCCGATCGGCGGCAGCGAGCCGACGATCCGCGTGACCTGCGAGCACCTGCTGCTGGCGGCGGGCTCGGACGCAGTCGAACTGCCGATGATGAAGTTCGGCGGCCGCGTGATCTCGTCGACCGACGCGCTCGCGCTGACCGAGGTGCCCAAGACGCTGGCCGTCGTCGGTGCCGGCTACATCGGCCTCGAGCTGGGCATGGCCTACCGCAAGCTGGGCGCGGAGGTGTTCGTCGTCGAGGCGCTGGACCGCATCCTGCCGGCCTACGACGAGGAGCTGACCAGGCCGGTGCTGGCCGCGATCAACAAGGCGGGCATCAAGCTTCACCTGGGCCACACGGTGCAGGGGCTGAACGACCTCGGCGACGCGCTGCACGTGAAGAACGGCGCGGGCGAGTCGGTGCATCTGCCGGCGGACAAGATCCTGGTCGCGGTCGGCCGCAAGCCGCACACGGGCGGCTGGGGGCTGGAATCGCTGATGCTGGACATGAACGGCCGCGCGGTGAAGGTGGACGGCCAGTGCCGGACGTCGATGCGCAACGTCTGGGCCATCGGCGACCTCACGGGCGAGCCGATGCTGGCGCACCGGGCGATGGCGCAGGGCGAGATGGTGGCCGAGATCATCGCCGGCAAGAATCGCCACTTCATGCCGGCGGCGATTCCGGCGGTGTGCTTCACGGACCCCGAGATCGTCGTCGTCGGCCTCAACGCTGCCGAGGCTTCCACCGCGGGCCACGAGGTCATCAGCGCGATGTTCCCGTTCGCGGCGAACGGGAGGGCGATGACGCTCGAGTCGACCGACGGGTTCGTGCGGGTCGTCGCGCGCAAGGACAACCATCTGATCCTGGGCTGGCAGGCTGTCGGCAAGGGCGTGTCCGAGCTGGCGGCGGCGTTCTCGCAGTCGATCGAGATGGGAGCGGTGCTGGAGGACGTCGGGCATACGATCCATGCGCATCCGACGTTGGGCGAGGCGGTGCAGGAGGCTGCCTTGCGGGCGTTGGGGCACGCGTTGCACATCTGATTCCGGCTCGTCGTCTGAATCGCCTGGAGGGCTCGCTGGTGCGGGCCCTTCGTTTTTCGGAGGCGCTTCGGTAGCGGATGCGTCTTGTCTCGTCTCGTCTTGTCGCTTCGCGCGGGTCGCTGCTTCGCGAGCGGCGGGGTGGGCAGGGGTTTGTTTCGCCGGCTCGCGGGTTCCTGAATCCGGCCTGGACGGCCGGATTCCAAGTCGCACGTGAGCCGGAGCAACAAGCCCTCGCCCACCCCGCCGCTCGCGACCAGCCCG
>DASQCX010000966.1:0-4033 GCA_035634455.1 Burkholderiaceae bacterium | reverse complement strand
CTGGCGTTCCAGCGAATCCGGTGCGCCGGACGGCGCCGGGTCGGCCTCGGGCGCCGCCTCGGCAGGGACATGGCCTTCGATGTCGTGGTTGCTCACTGATGCTCCTCCATCGCGTGACGGTCCACCCTCTTTTGCAGAAAGGGTAGTCCGGCACGACGTGGCCGCGGCGTCGCGCACGGGTCCAGCCGTAACAAGCTGTCAACCTCGCGCCCTTGCGCCCGGCCGATCGCGTCCTCATCTGCAATCGGCTTGCCCGCGACCTTTCGGGGGCTTTTCGACGGTCCGCGCGCGCCCTGCCCTGCGGCCGACCGCCTACACTTCCACTTCATGAATCCCGTCGTCCTGTCCCTGGCGTTCTCGGCCGCGATCCTGGCCTCCCTGTTCGTCAAGCTCTGGCTCGCCACGCGCCAGATGCGCCGCGTGGCCGCGCACCGCGGCGCCGTGCCGGCCGCGTTCGCCGCCACCGTCGCGCTGGAAGCGCACCAGAAGGCCGCCGACTACACGCTGGCCAAGCTGCGCTTGGGCATCGCGAGCGACGCGTTCGGCAGCGCGGTGCTCATTGGTTGGACCTTGCTGGGCGGGCTGGCGTGGCTCAACGGCGTGCTGCTGGACGCGGTTTTGCCGCGCTGGGGCGGCATGGCCTACCAGTTGCTGCTCGTCGGCGGGGTGATGCTCATCGGCGGGCTGCTGGACCTGCCGTTCGACCTCTGGCGCACCTTCCGCCTCGAGGAGCGCTTCGGCTTCAACAAGACCACGCCCGCGCTGTACGCCACCGACCTGGTCAAGTCCACGCTGCTGGGCATCGCCATCGGCGGCCCGCTGCTGGCCCTCGTCCTGTGGATCATGCAGGCCACCGGCGCGCACTGGTGGATCTGGGCCTGGGTGGCGCTGACGGTGTTCCAGCTGCTCTCGATGGTGATCTACCCGACGCTGATCGCGCCGCTGTTCAACAAGTTCGAGCCGCTGAGCGACGACGCGCTGGTCGCGCGCGTGCAGTCGCTGATGCAGCGCTGCGGCTTTCGCGCCAAGGGCTTCTTCGTGATGGACGGCAGCCGGCGCTCGGCCCATGCCAACGCGTACTTCACGGGCTTCGGCGCGGCCAAGCGCGTGGTCTTCTTCGACACGCTGCTCAAGCGCCTGAACGGCGACGAGGTCGAAGCCGTGCTGGCCCACGAGCTCGGCCACTTCGCGCACCGCCACATCGCCAAGCGCGTCGTGCTGATGCTCGCGTTCAGCCTGGCCGGCTTCGCGCTGCTGGGCTGGCTCGCCACCCAGCCGGGCTTCTACGCCGGGCTGGGCGTGCCGCCCAACATGCTGGCCAGCAACGACGCGCTGGCGCTGCTGCTGTTCACCATGGGGCTGCCGCCGTTCATGTTCTTCGTGTCGCCGGTCTTCGCGAGCCTGTCGCGCCGCGACGAATACCAGGCCGACGCCTACGCCCGCAGCAAGGCCGACGCCGCCGACCTGGTGCGCGCGCTGCTCAAGCTGTACGAGGACAACGCCTCCACGCTGACGCCCGATCCGCTGTACGTCGGCTTCTACTACTCGCACCCGCCGGCGTCGTCGCGCATCGCCGCGCTGGGGCTTGCCGACGTGCCGCTCGCCGGAGCGCCGGCTTGAGCGCACGCCCGCCCCGCGGCGCGCCGTCGTCCGACCTGGCCGTGGCGCGGGTCGTCGGCGTGCACGGCCGCCACTCGGTGATCGAGACGCCCGGCGGCCGCCGCCTGCTGGCGCACGGCCGCGGCAAGAAGAGCGAGACGGTGGTCGGCGACAACGTGCGCTGGCAGGTGTCGGGCGACGAGGGCGTCATCGAGTCGGTCGAGCCGCGCACCAGCCTGCTCAAGCGCCAGGACGAGTGGCGCAGCAAGAACTTCGCCGCCAACATCGACCTGCTGCTGGTGATGGTCGCCACCGATCCGCCCTACAGCGAATCGCAGCTGGCGCGCGCGCTCGTCGCGGCCGAGGACGGCCGCATCGACGCGAAGATCGTGCTGAACAAGATCGACCTGCCCGAAGCCGCCGCCGCGCGCGAGCGCCTGGCGCCGTACCGCGCGATGGGCTACGACGTGCTGGAGGTCGCGGTCAAGGCCGACCCCGCCGGCACGAAGGCGCTGCTGCAGCCGCTGCTCGAAGGCAAGACCACGCTGGTGCTGGGCCCCAGCGGCATGGGCAAGAGCACGCTGGTGAACCTGCTGGTGCCGCACGCCGACGCGCAGGTGGGCGAGATCTCGAAAGCGCTGAAGTCCGGCAAACACACCACCACCACCACCACCTGGTACTGGCTGGACGACGCGCACCGCAGCGCGCTGATCGACTCGCCCGGCTTCCAGGAGTTCGGCATCCACCACATCGAGGCGCCGCGCCTGGCCTCGCTGATGCGCGACTACGCCATGTACTTCGGCGACTGCAAGTTCGCCAACTGCACGCACCGCCACGAGCCCTCCTGCGGCGTGCGCGCCGCCATCGCCCGCGGCGACATCGCGCCGACGCGCGAGCGCATCTACGAGGAGCTGATGGACGAACTCGAGCGCGCCGCGTCGCGGCATTGAGGCCGGCAGGAGGGATCCAGCGGCGGCGGGCACGCGCCGCGAGCGACGCCTGACGCCGCCTAGCGCCAGCGCGGCACGATGCCGCCCGTGCGACGCATGTAGCCGCGGTACTCGTCGCCGAACTGCTCGATCATCATCGCCTCCTCCTTCGGCAGCCGCAGCGCCACCAGCAAGGCCGTGCTCGCCAGTCCGGCGAAGCCGGCGATCCAGTTGGCCACCAGCAGCGCCTGGCCGACGCCCAGCACGAAGAACGACAGGTACATCGGATGGCGCACCCGGCGGTAGACGCCGCGCGTGACGAGCCGGTGGTCGGCGTTGAGCTCCAGCGTCACCGACCAGCTCTCGCCGAGGTCGGCGTGCGACCGCCAGAACAGCCACAGGCCGCAGGCCATCGCGACGACGCCGGCGACCGTGCAGGCCACGGGCTGCGCGCGGCCGGCGAAGGACAGCAGGGGTTGCGTCACGACGGTGCACGGCAGCACGACCTGTCCCGTGCCGACCAGAACGATCAGCAGCCGGTCGCGCAGGTCGGCCCTGCTGACCGCCTTCGCGCGTCGCACCCGGTGCGCGAACACGCCCCGGATCGCGAGGTAGGCGGCCGTGAAGGCCAGGAACAGCATAGCCGCGAGCGCGGGAGGCAGCGGGTGCACGGCGCCTCCGCGTCGCCCGTCACGGCAGCAGGTTCGCCAGCTTCAGCAGCGCCACCAGCAGCATCCACAGCACCACCGAGCGCCACACCAGGCCGACGACGATGCCCAGGTGCCCCAGCTGCGGCGGCATGCCCTGCGTCGTGCTGCCCTCGGATTCCGCGGCCGACGCGGCCTCGCCGCTGGTGAAGGTCTTGGAGCGGTCGGGCGTCACGCCCGGCGGCGTCGCGCCGCCCAGCTGCACGCCGACCGCGCCCGCCGCGGCGGCCAGGATGATGCCCTCGTTGGCGTGCTTCCACAGGCCGGCGTCGCGCTTCCAGCCGTCGATCGCGTCCTGGAAGTTGCCGACGACGGCGAAGCCGAACGCGGTCAGGCGCGCGGGGATGTGGTCGATCAGGCTGAACAGGCGCTGCGACAGCGCCATCAGGTTCTCGTTGATCGGCGTGTCCAGCGACTTGCTGCGGAACGCCCAGTAGCGCGACGCGAACTCCGCCATCCGGTACAGCACCGCGCCGGCCGGGCCCAGGCCCAGCGTCGAGAACACGATGAAGCAGAAGAACACGCCGAACACGTGGCGGTGCGCGGCCAGCAGCGAGTGCTCGATCATGTGGCGCAGCAGCTCGGTGCGCGGCAACTCGGAGGCGTCGAGGTGGCGCCACTCGGCCAGCAGGCGGCGCGCCTCGGGCTCGTCGCCGCTCTCGAGCGCGGTGCGGATGTCGGTGAAATAGTGGCTGAACTGGCGAAAGCCCAGCGTGAGGTACAGGATCGCGATGTCGAACAGCAGCGCGGCGATCGTGTTGTAGTGCGCGATGCCGATGTACACGAGCGCCGCCGCCA
>DASQCX010000965.1:0-5161 GCA_035634455.1 Burkholderiaceae bacterium | reverse complement strand
CGCCGAGGGCGACGATCGCAAGGCGCAGACGATCGCGCTGGGATCGTGGACGGCCACCGTCTCGTTCCAGGAGTGGCAGTTCGGCGAGAAGTCGTGGCCCGGTTATCCGACCGAGGTGCCCCCCGGCACCGAGAAGCCCAGCGGCGGCGTGGCGATCGCGCAGCTCGGGCCCGACGAGTTCGTGATCACCGGCCAGCATGCCCGCGTGCGCCTCGCCCCGGCGCAGCCGCTGCCGGCGGGCCACGGCGCGATGTTCGCGCGCGTCGAGGAGGGCCGCTTCGACGCCGCCGGCCAGTGGGTGATGGAGCGCAACTGGAACGGCGACCAGACCGACTGGGGCCTGAACTTCACCACCGCGCCCGTGATCCTCAAGGTGCGCATGGGCCGCTACTGAGCCGCGCGACCGACACACACAAGGCCGGCGCCGCGAGCGCCCGGCCGCCTCGTTGGAGACAAGACATGATCCTCAGACGCCAATTCATGCGGCAGGCCGGCGCCCTCGGCCTGCTCGGCACCGGCCTGCCCGCCGCGTTCGGCGCGGCGGCCACGGAGCCCGTCGACGACGCGCCCTACCACTGGCGCAGCGTCCCGTACGGCGGCGGCGGCTTCATCGACGGCTTCGTGTTCCATCCGCGCGAGAAGGGCCTGCTGTACGCGCGCACCGACATCGGCGGCGCCTACCGCTTCGACCCGCGAACGCGCTCCTGGATCCCGCTGCTGGATCAGCTCACGAAGTCGCAGACCGACCTGTCCGGGGTGCTGAGCCTGGCGCTCGATCCCAACGACCCGAACCGGCTGTACGTGGCCGGCGGCCTGTACCTCGGCTCGTGGGCGCGCAACGGCGCGCTGCTGGCCTCGGCCGACCGCGGCGTCACCTGGCAGATCAACGAGCTGCCGGTCAAGCTGGGCGGCAACTCGCCGGGGCGCGGCTCGGGCGAACGGCTGCAGGTCGACCCGGACAACGGCGACATCCTGTACCTGGGCACTTCGCAGGACGGCCTGATGGTCAGCCGCGACCGCGGCCGCGGCTTCACGCACCTGGGCTTCGAGCCGCGCCACGTGTCGCTGGTGCTGGTCGATCCGCGCAGCGGCCGCAAGGGCCAGGGCTCGCAGACGCTGTGGGTGGGCAGCCACGACCAGCCGGGCCTGTACGTGTCGCACGACGCCGGCCGCAGCTTCCGGCGCGAGGCCGCCACGCCCGCGCAGGCGCCGCAGCACGCGGTGTTCGGCGCCAACGGCACGCTGTACGTCACCTTCGCGCTCGGCGACGGCCAGGTCGCCTGCAACCCGAGCTACGCCAAGCGCGGCAGCGTGTGGAAGCGCGACCCGGCGGGCAGGTGGACGGACATCACGCCCGAGGATCCCGCACGCGACCCGCAGGGCTTCGGCTACTCGGGCATCGACGTCGACCGCCAGGTGCCGGGCCGGCTCGTGGTGTCCACCATCGAGCGCTGGAGCGTCGGCGACGACGTGTTCGTCTCCAGCGACGACGGCGCGCACTGGACCGCGCTCGGCGCGCACTCACGCCACGACGCCAGCGCCTATCCGTGGCTCGTCAACTACATGCGCGGCGAAGACAAGATGGGCCACTGGCTGGCCGACATCAAGCTCGACCCGTTCAACGGCGAGCGCGCGATCTACGGCACGGGGTATGGCCTGTGGCTCACCGACAACCTGGGGGCGGCGCTCAAGGGCGGCACGGTGCAGTGGGACTTCGCCGTCACCAACCTCGAGGAGACGGCCACGCTGGAGATCCGCAGCCCTTCGGGCGGCGCGACGCTGCTGGGCGCGATGGGCGACGTCAGCGGCGCCGCGTGGGACGACCTCTCGAAGTCGCCGCGCAACGGCCTGTTCGCGCCGACCAACCAGACCAACCGCGCGGTCGACTTCGCGCAGCTGCGCCCGGCCGTCATCGCCCGCACGGCCGACCAGGCACCCACCGGCGGCTGGTGGTCGGCCGACGGCTCGGTCACGTGGCAGCCGTTCGGCGCCTCGACGCGCATGACGAAGTCGGCCACCGGCGGCCATCTCGACGCGGGCACGATCGCGGTCTCCGCGGGCGGCACGGCGTTCGTCTGGGCGCCCGAGAAGCAGCCCGCGCTGTGCTCGCGCGACCACGGCAGGACCTGGGTGCCGGTGGCCGGCTGGCCGGGCGGCGAGGTCGACGCCGTCCCCGTGGCCGACCGCCAGGTCGACGGCGTGTTCTACGCGCATGACCGCGCGGCCGGCGAGATCCTGGTCAGCGTCGACGGCGGCCTGAGCTTCCGCAGCGGCATCACCGGCCTGCCCAAGCTGGCGAGCTGGCAGTCGTCGCAGCTCGTGGCGGCGCCCGGCACGCTGCGCGACCTGTGGGTGGCGCTGCACGACACGCTGGTGCACTTGCCCGGCCCCGACAAGCCGGCGATCCGCATCCGCAACATCGTCGAATGCTGGAAGCTGGCGCTCGGCAAGGCCGCGCCGGGCCAGGACTATCACGCGCTCTACGTCTGGGGCAAGCTGCTCGTGGACGGGCAGGCGGTGGAAGGCCTGTTCCGCTCCGACGACGCCGGCGCGCACTTCACGCGCATCGACGACGACCGCCACCGCTACGGCCTGCTGCTGTCGCTGACGGCCGATCCGCTCGAATACGGCACGGTGTATCTCGCGCCGCACGGGCGCGGCGTGATCGTCGGCAAGCCGCGCCGGGGAGCCTGAGACCATGCGACTGCGTGCCTGGCTGCTGTCGCTCGCCGCCCTCTGCGCGGCGGGGCCGGCGGCGTGCGCCGATCTCGCGCTGCGCTACGACGCGCCGGCGCCGGAGACGCACGCGGGCTGGGAGCGCCAGGCGCTGCCGATCGGCAACGGGCGGCTGGGCGCGATGGTGTTCGGCCAGGTCGCGCGCGAGCACCTGCAGTTCAACGACATCATGCTGTGGACGGGCGACGCGACGCACATGGGCGCGTACCAGCCGTTCGGCGACGTGGTCGTCGAGCTGGCCGGCGCGGACGCGCCCGTGCGCCACTACCGGCGCGAGCTGCGCATCGCCCAGGGCCGCCATCTCGTCAGCTACGAGCAGGGCGGCGTGCACTTCACGCGCGAGGCCTTCGCGAGCCACCCGGCGCAGGCGATCGTCGTCCACTTCGGCGCCGACCGCGCGCATCGCCTCACGGGCGTCGTCCGGCTCGCCGACGCGCACGCCGCGCGCATCGCGGCCGACGGCGATCGCCTGGTGGCCGTCGGCGCCCTGCCCGCGCAGGACGGCGGCATGCGCTACGCCAGCGCGCTGCAGGTGCGCCATCACGGTGGCAGCGTGCGGGCGCGGGACGGCGTCCTGGCGTTCAAGGATTGCGACTCGATCGACCTCATCCTGACCGCCGGCACCAGCTACGTGCCCGACGCGTCGCGCCATTTCGAGGGCGGCGACCCGCTGCCGCGCGTGACGGCGCAGCTGGACGCGGCCGCCGCGCGCCCGTTCGCGCAGCTGCGCGCCGAGCACGAGCGCGACTTCGAATCGCTGTTCGGCCGCGTCGCCCTCGACCTCGGCCGCAGCGCGCCGCAGCGCCGCGCGCTGCCCACCGACCAGCGCCTCGCGCGCTACACCCGCGACGGCCAGGATCCCGAGCTCGAGGCGCTGTTCTTCCAGTACGGCCGCTACCTGCTCGTCTCCAGCTCGCGCGACGCGCTGCCCGCGAACCTGCAGGGTCTGTGGAACGACAGCCCGGCGCCGCCGTGGAACTCGGACTACCACACCAACATCAACGTCGAGATGAACTACTGGCCGGCCGAGCCGGCCGCGCTGCCGGAGCTGGCCACGCCGTTCTTCGAGTTCGTGCGCAGCATCTCGCCGGTGTGGCGTCAGCGCGTGGCCGATATCGCGGCCCAGGCGAACGCGCAGCCGTCCGCGCCGTCGCATGAAGCCTCGCCCATCGGCCAGTCCGACGTGCCACCCGAGGAACGCTTCCTGAAGGCCGACGGCACGCCAGTGCGCGGCTGGGCGGTGCGCACCGAGTCCAACCCGTTCGGCGCCACCGGCTACCTGTGGAACAAGCCCGCCAACGCCTGGTACGCGCAGCACTTCTGGGAGCACTACGCGTTCACGCAGGATCGCGCCTTCCTGCGCGACGTCGCGTGGCCGGTGATGAAGGAGGCGTGCGAGTTCTGGCTCGACACGCTCAAGACGCTGCCCGACGGCCGCATCGTCGCGCCGCAGGGTTGGTCGCCCGAGCACGGGCCGGTGGAGGACGGCGTGTCCTACGACCAGGAGATCGTCTGGGACCTGTTCGACAACAGCGTCGCCGCCGCCGACGCGCTCGGCGTCGACCGTGCGTTCCGCGATCGCCTCGCCGACGTGCGCGACCACCTCGCCGTGCCCGGCATCGGTTCGTGGGGCCAGCTGCTCGAATGGCACGACGAGAAGCACGACCCCGTGCTGGACACGCCCGCCGACACGCACCGCCACGTCTCGCACCTGTTCGCGCTGT
The DNA here is from genome assembly GCA_035634455.1 of Burkholderiaceae bacterium. Taxonomy (GTDB): domain Bacteria; phylum Pseudomonadota; class Gammaproteobacteria; order Burkholderiales; family Burkholderiaceae_C; genus Scleromatobacter. Next base: position 701 of record DASQCX010000965.1, on the reverse strand, counting down.
TCCCCGGCCACCAGATCTCGCCGGCCCGCACGCCCGCGCGCGCCGCGGCGGCGCGCAGGTCGCTGGAGGCGCGCGGCGATGCCGGCACCGGCTGGTCGATGGCATGGAAGATCGCGTACTGGGCACGCCTGCTCGACGGCGACCACGCCTGGCGCATGCTGCGCGGCCAGCTCGCCGAGCCCGGCGCGCGCGCGGCGCAGCAGGCCGGCCCCGGCAGCGAGGTCAACAACGCCGGCGGCACCTGGGCCAACCTGTTCGACGCCCACCCGCCGTTCCAGATCGACGGCAACTTCGGCGCCACCGCCGCCATCTGCGAGATGCTGCTGCAGTCGCAAGACGGTGAGATCCGCCTGCTGCCCGCGCTGCCCTCGGCGTGGAAGACCGGTGCCGTGCGCGGCCTGCGCGCGCGCGGCGGCTTCGTCGTCGACATCGCGTGGCGCGACGGCCGGCTCGCCGCCGCCACGATCCGCTCGATGGCCGGCGCCGGCGGCGGCATCGTCCGCTATGGCGACAAGGTCGTCGCACTCCACCTGAAGCCGGGCGAATCGCGCCGCCTGGGAGCCTCCCTATGAACGTCCCTGCCCGCCCCGTCGTCCTCCGCAAGCCGCGCGCGCAACGGCGGCCCCTCGTCGCCCGCTGGATGTTCGCGCTGCTCTGGGCCTGCCTGGCGGCCTTCTCCGCGCGGGCGGCAACGGCCGACA
>DASQCX010000964.1:0-10420 GCA_035634455.1 Burkholderiaceae bacterium | reverse complement strand
ACATGCGCGGCACGCGCTTCTTCGCCAGCAGGCGCAGGTCTTCGATGCAGGTGATCACGGTCATTGTGGGTTTGTCTCCAGCTCCCGGGCCGCCGTGATGGTAGCGCGGCCGGGGTATCGGCGGCGGGGCCGGGACATCCGCCTGCCGTCGGCCCGGCGCAGCATGTGAACCCCCGGCACGATCGGGTAGGCTGCAGGTTTGACCAACGGGAGTTTCCATGGCCACCATCCGCGAAGGCAGGCGCAGCGTCCTGCTCGTCGTCGACGTCCAGGTCGACGTGATGCGCAACGCGTGGGACGCGCCGCGCGTCGTCGGCAACGTCGCGCTGGCGGTCGAGCGCGCGCGGGCGCAGGGCGTGCCGGTGGTCTGGGTGCAGCACGAGGACGCCGACATGCCGCAGGGCAGCGCCGGCTGGCAATGGGTGCCGGGGCTCGCGCCCGGCGAGGGCGAGGCCCGCGTCTTCAAGCGCTACAACTCGTCCTTCGAGGACACGCCGCTGGAGCCGGAACTCGCCCGCCTCGGCGCGACGCGCATCGTGCTCGCGGGCGCGATGACCAACTGGTGCATCCGCGCGACCGCCTACGCGGCGCTGGAGCGCGGCTACGACCTCACGCTGGTGCGGGACGCGCACACCACGGCCGCGATCGAGCGCCGCGACGGCAGCGTGGTCGCGGCGCGCGACATCGTCGACGACCTCAACCTCGCGATGAGCTGGCTGCAGTACGCGGGACGCAAGCCCGATACCGCCAGGGCCGCGGAGCTCGACTTCGCCTAGAACAGCGTCGGCTCGTCGGGCCGTTCCTCCTCGGCCGGCCGCGGCTTCGCGGTGCTCGCCTGGCCGCCGGCCTTCGGCTTCGCGCGTGGAGCGGACGCGAGGGCGCCCACGCGCGAGAGCCCGCCGACGCGCACCCCCAGCAGCCGCAGCCGGCGCGTCAGGTCGACGCGCTTGAGGCACTGGCCCGCGACATGGCGGATCTCGGCCGGGTCGGCGGTGGGGACGGCGATCGACTGGTCGCGCGTCACCGTCCGGAAGTCGTCGAAGCGCAGCTTGATGCCGATCGTGCGGCCGACCCAGCCCTTGCGCGACAGGTCGGCGGCGACCTGCGTGCACAGCTCGGTGAAGATCGCCCCCAGTTCGGCGCGGTCGCGCTTGGCGTGCAGGTCGCGGTCGAACGTGGTCTCGCGGCTCATCGACACCGGGTCGCTGCTGGTGACCACCGGGCGCTCGTCGAGGCCGCGCGAGACGTCGTGCAGCCAGCGCGCGGTGTTGGGCGTGAAGTGCTGCACGAGCCAATCCATGTCGCGGGCCGCGAGCTCGCCGATGGTGTGGATGTCGAGCGCGTCCAGCCGCGCGCCGGCCTTGGGCCCGATGCCGTTGATGCGGCGCACCGGCAGCGGCCAGATGCGGCCTGGGACGTCCTCCATCGTGAGCACGGTCAGGCCGTTGGGCTTGTCGAGCTCGGAGGCGATCTTGGACAGCAGCTTGTTGGGCGTGATGCCCACCGAGCAGGTCAGGCCGGTGGCGCGCCGCACGTTGTTCTTCAGCTCGTGGCCGAAGGCGCGCACCCCGCCGAGCGGGTCGTGGCCGATCGGCTCGCGGATGCCGGGCACGTCGGTCAGGTCGATGTAGATCTCGTCGATGCCGCGATCCTCGATCACCGGCGCCAGCTCGGCGACCGCGGCCTTGAACTTGCGCGAGTAGTGGCGGTAGCTGTCGAAGTCGGTCGGCAGCAGGACGGCGTGCGGCGCCAGCGCGGCGGCCTTCATCATGCCCATGCCGGAGAACACGCCGAAGGCGCGCGCCTCGTAGGTCGAGGTCGTGACCACGCCGCGGCCGGCGTAGTCCTCGAGCTTGAAGAACTTGAGCGTGCCGTCGTCCTGCGGCACCGGCGTGTGGCGGCGCCCGCCGCCCACCACGGCCGCCTGGCCGCGCAGCATCGGGTAGCGCAGCAGCTCGACGGAGGCGTAGAACGCGTCCATGTCCAGGTGCGCGATCACGCGGGGCAGCGGGTGGCTCATGCCGCCATTCTGTATGAAACCACAGGGGTTGCGATAGCCGGCAGCGCCCTGGCCGCGGTCCGGCGGCCCCGCCTGCGGGCATCACCGCAGGGCCGGGAGGGCCCGAATGGACGACAATCCCATGCTGCCGTACCCCACCTCCCGCGTTCCCATGCCCGTGCTTCCGCTTCCCGGGTTCCTCGCAGGCCCGCGTTGACTTCGACCGAAGAACACCAGGCCCTGCTCGCCGCGACCCGTGCCCTGATGCTGCCGCTCGCCCGGCTGCTGGTGGCGCGCGGCGTGCCGTACGCGCAGGCCGAGGAGAGCCTGAAGACGGCGATGGTGCAGGCGGCGCAGGAGGCGAACCGCGACGGGCTGCCGCACCGGCTCGTGAGCCGCATCGCCACCATCACCGGCATCAACCGGCGCGAGGTCACGCGGCTGACGCGGCTGGAGCACGCGCCCTCGGTGCCGCAGCGCTCGGCCGCCGCGCAGACCTTCCATCGCTGGCGCTCGAACCCGGCCTACCTCGACGCCCGCGGCGAGCCGCTGACGCTCGCGCGCCAGGGCGACGCGCCCAGCTTCGAGTCGCTCGCCCGCGGCGTGACGCAGGACGTGCATCCGCGCAGCCTGCTCGACGAGCTGCTGCGCCTGGGGATGGCGCGCCACGACGCCGACGCCGACACCGTCGCGCTGATCCTCGACGCCTTCGTGCCGAGCAACGACCGCCGCCAGATGCTCGAGTTCCTGGCCCACAACGTCGGCGACCACCTGTCCGCCGCGGTCGCCAACGTGACCGGGCGCACGCCGCGCCACCTCGAGCGCGCGATCTACGCCGACGGGCTGTCGCCGGAGGCCGTCGCCGCCGCCGAGGCCTGGGTGACCGAGGCGTGGCGCAACGTCGCCACCTCGCTGGTGCCGCTGCTCGAGAAGCTGATCGCCGACGAGGCGCACCTGCCCGAGAGCGCGCGCGAGCAGCGCTTCCGCGCCGGGCTCTACGCCTACACCGAACGCGACGACGGCGCGCGCGAAGCGCCCGCGGCGCCCGGCGCCACCGTGCGCCGCCCTCCGCAAGAACGAGACGAACCATGACCCACGCCCTGCAATCCCTGCGTCCCTGGCGCGCGCTGAGCGCACTGATCGCGGCCACGGCGCTGGCCGTCGGCTGCGGCGGCGGCTCGGAGTCCGGCGTCGGCGGCGGCGGCACCGGCTCGCCGCAGAGCTTCTCGCGCGGGCCGATCAGCGGCTTCGGCTCGATCATCGTCAACGACGTGCACTTCGACGACAGCGGCGCCAGCGTGACGGACGACGACGGCAACGCGCTGTCCGGCGCACAGAGCCTGCGCCTGGGCACGGTCGTCGATGTCGAGGGCGGCGCGGTGAGCAACGGCGCCACGGCGGCCAGCGCGATCCGCGTGCACGTCGACCTGGTCGGCCCGGTGACGGCGGCCTACGACGCGACCAGCGGCCGCCTGGCCGTGCTGGGCCAGCCGGTGCGCGTGGTGTCGACCACCGCGCTGGACGGCTTCCATGGTGGCGCGGCGGCGATCGCCGCGGGCAGCACGGTCGCGGTCTCGTCGCTGTACGACCAGGCCACCGGCGTGTACGTCGCCACCCGCATCGACCCGGCACCGGCCGCGACGCGCTTCGCGATCCGCGGCGCGCCGTCGGCGGTCGACACGACGGCCGACACCTTCACCATCGGCGGCGTCGTCTTCAGCTACGGCAGCCTCGCGCCGCCGTCGCCGTTCGCCGCGGGGCAGCTGCTGCGCGCGGTGCTCGCCGTCACGCCCGACAGCCAGGGCCGCTGGGTCGTCACGGCGTTCGGCCAGGCGCAGTCGGCGCTGCCCGAGGGGCGCAGCGGCGGCGTGAACGGGGTGGTCGACAGCGTCGCCGACGCCGGCCACTTCGTCGTCGGCGGCGTCGCGGTGGACGCCAGCAGCGCCAAGGTCACGCCCGCGGGCGCGACGATCGGCGTGCAGGCGCGCGTGGTCGTCCAGGGCATCGTCACCGGCGGCGTGCTGGTCGCCACCGCGGTGCACGTGCGCGCCCACCACGACAGCGACGACGACAGCGGGAACGGCAACGACGCGGTCGAGCTCGACGGCGCGATCCTGACGCTGGACGCCGCCAGCCAGACCTTCACGATGCGCGGCCCGACCACGGTCGCCTACGCCGCGGCGTCGTTCGCCGGCGGCAAGGCGACCGACCTGGCGGTCGGCGCCATGATCCGGGTGCAGGGCAACCTGTCGGCCAGCGGCGCCCAAGTGATCGCCGACAAGATCACCTTCAGCCACTGACGGCGCCGGCGCGCCGCGCAAGCCGCGCTTCAGCTTGCGCTCCGCGGCGCCGCGGAGCGCCCGACAATGCGGCCACGCGCCGACGGCGCGCGACTTGCCGGGAACCATCCATGACTCCTCCGCTGAAGCGACTGCTGCACGTGTTCAAGGTGCGGCCGCGCCTGTTCATCGTCATCGCGATCGGCGTGCTCACCGGATGGCTGCTGCCGCAGGACGTCGCCTCGCAGACGGTCTCGCGCTGGCTGATCGCGTGGAACGTCGGCGCGTGGCTGTACGTGGTGCTGGCCGCGGTCATGATGATCCGCTCGTCGCGCGAGCACATGCGTCACAGGGCGCAGCTGCAGGACGACGGCCAGTACGCGATCCTGGGCCTGACCGTGATCGCCGCGATCGCGAGCCTGGCCGCGATCGCCGGCGAGCTGGCCGTGGTCAAGGACCTGCACGGCTGGCAGCGCGGCGCGCACATCGCGCTGGCGGGCATCACGGTGCTGTCGTCGTGGAGCTTCATCCAGATCATGTTCACGCTGCACTACGCGCACGACTACTACATGGAGGCCTGCCACGGCCGCAAGCCGGGCCTGGACTTCCCGCAGGATCCGGATCCGGACTACGGCGACTTCTTCTACTTCGCCGTGGTGATCGGCACCTCGGGCCAGACGGCCGACGTGTCCTTCGTCAGCAAGCCCATGCGCCGCATCGGCTCGCTGCACTGCATCCTCGCCTACCTGTTCAACACCACGGTGCTGGCGCTGCTGATCAACATCGGGGCGAGCCTGTTCTGACGGCCGGCGGGCGGCGGCCACGGCCGGGCACGGAAGGATTCGGACACAGTTCGCGGCCGCGGGCCCGGCACAATGGCGGCATGAAGCTCCGTACCCACCTTCTCGCGCTCGCCGCGTCCGCCACGCTGGCCGCCACGGCCCTCGCCGCCGAACAGCCGGCCGCCACGTCGGACAGCCCGGAGACCGACGCCTCGCTGTACGGCCAGTCGGTGACGCTGCCGCGCCAGGCCGCGGTCTGCGCGGAGCGCATCGCCGACTACATGCCGCGCTTCCAGAAGGTCTTCGACGCCTGGCGCAGCGAGAACGCGGCGCGCATCGACAGCGGCGGCAAGTTCATCCGCGAGCAGGCGGCCCAGGGCGGGGTGGACGCCGACGCCGGCATGAGCAAGCTGGCCGACGCGGACGTCGAGCGCCTGCACAAGACCTCGCTCGAGCTGCTCGCCCGCCATTGCCAGCTGATGCTGGACACGCTGGCGCCGAACGCCGGCAACTGACGCGGCGCCGCGGCCGGCGGCCGCGCGCGTTCAGCCCAGGCGCGCGCGGTGCCGCGCGATCTGCCGCTGCGCCTCGACGGGCGCCGTGCCGCCGATCACCCGGCGCGCGTTCAGCGAGCCGCGCAGCGTCAGCACGTCGTACACGTCCTGGCCGATGCCGGCGTGGAAGCCCTGCAGCACGTCCAGCGGCAGCTCTGCGAGATCCTTGCCTGAATCGATCCCGACCTTGACGGCGTGGGCCACCACCTCGTGGGCGTCGCGGAAGGGCACGCCCTTGCGGACGAGGTAGTCGGCGAGGTCGGTAGCGGTGGCGTAGCCGCGTTGCGCCGCGCGCTCCATCGCGTCGGGCCTGGCGACCATGCCCCGCGAGCGGGCGCCGGTGGCGGCGTCGATCTCGCCGCCGACCATCTCGGCCATGATGCGCAGCGTGTCCTTGACGGTGTCCACCGTGTCGAACAGCGGCTCCTTGTCTTCCTGGTTGTCCTTGTTGTACGTGAGCGGCTGGCCCTTCATCAGCGTGATCAGCGCCATCAGGTGGCCCACCACGCGGCCGCTCTTGCCGCGCGCCAGCTCGGCGACGTCGGGGTTGCGCTTCTGCGGCATGATGGACGAGCCGGTGCAGTAGCGATCCGACAGGTCGACGTAGCCGAAGTTCTGGTTCATCCAGAGCACGATCTCCTCGGCCAGGCGCGACACGTGCACCATCACGATGGACGCGAACGACGAGAACTCGATCGCGAAGTCGCGGTCGCTCACGGCGTCCAGCGAGTTCTGGCAGACGCCGTCGAAGCCCAGCGTCCGCGCCACGCGCTCGCGGTCCAGCGGGTAGCTGGTGCCGGCCAGCGCGGCGGCGCCCAGCGGCAGGCGGTTGACGCGCTTGCGCACGTCGGCCAGGCGCTCGGCGTCGCGCGCGAACATCTCGACGTAGGCCAGCAGGTGGTGCGCAAAGCTGATCGGCTGCGCGACCTGCAGGTGGGTGTAGCCGGGCATCACGGTCTCGGTGTGCTGCTCGGCCACGGCCAGCAGCGCGGCCTGCATCTCGACCAGCAGCCGCGCGATCTCGTCGATCTCGCCGCGCAGCCACAGGCGCACGTCGGTGGCGACCTGGTCGTTGCGCGAGCGGCCGGTGTGCAGGCGCTTGCCGGCGTCGCCCACCAGCTGGGTGAGGCGGGCCTCGATGTTCAGGTGCACGTCCTCCAGCTCGAGCTTCCACTCGAACGCGCCGGACTCGATGTCGGCGCGGATCTGCTTCATGCCGCGCTCGATGTCGGCGTAGTCCTGCTCGCCGATGATCTTCTGCGCGGCCAGCATCTCGGCGTGCGCGAGGCTGCCGGCGATGTCGGCCTGCCACAGGCGCTTGTCGAAGAAGACGCTGGCGGTGTAGCGCTTGACGAGCTCGCTCATCGGCTCCGAGAACAGGGCCGACCAGGCCTGGGACTTCTTGTCGAACTGGTTTTCGCTCATCGCTTCGCTCGAAAATGCGGGGATCGGGGGCAACCCGGATTGTAGGTCGGGCACCGTTCGCAGCCTTCGCAAGACCGCACGTCCGCTTGCCGGGCGCCCGCCTTGTCCGGGGGCCGCGCGCTCGCCCACAATGCGGGTCCATGGACACCGCCTCCGCCTCCACCACGCTGCTCGGCGACACGCCGGTCGCCAGCCTGCGCCGCGCCGCCGTGCCCACGCCGTGCGAGCCCGGCACGATCCTGCGCGCCCTGCTGGGCGTGCAGGTGGTCGTCGCGGCGGGGGCGGCGTTCGGCAGCGGCTCGGCGTCGGCCTGGCTGGGGCGCGCCGCGGTGGGCGCGGCGGTGTCGGTGCCGGCGACGCTGGCCTGGCTGGTGATCTGCTGCTGGGCGACGAAGCTGCTGGCGCGCCTGCCGGCCGCGGGGCGGATCGCCTGCGCGGCCGCGGTCGGCGCGGCCGCCAGCTGGGCGGCCTGCCTGCCGTTGCGCATCATCGGCATGGACACGGGCGACTACGCCCCCAACGCCGCGGCCGTCGCCGGCGTGGGCGCGCTGCTGGGCGCCCTCATCTACCACTGGTTCGAGCTGCGCCTGCGCGCCACGCTGCCGGCCGCGGCCGAGGCCGGCCTGATCTCGCTGCAGTCGCGCGTGCAGCCGCACTTCCTGTTCAACACGCTCAACACGGCCATCGCGCTGGTGCGCGTCGACCCGAACCGCGCGGAGGAGGTGCTGGAAGACCTGTCCGAGCTGTTCCGCGCCGCGCTCGGCGCGCTCGAGGGCGATTCGACGCTGGGCGAGGAGATCCGGCTGGCGCGCCTGTATCTCGACATCGAGGGCATGCGCTTCGGCAAGCGGCTGGAGGTCGAGTGGGATCTCGACGACGCGGTCGCCGGCGCCCGCGTGCCGCCGCTGCTGCTGCAGCCGCTGGTGGAGAACGCGGTGCGCCACGGCGTCGAACCCAACGACGCCGGCGGCCGCGTGCAGATCCGCACCCGCGAGCGCAACGGACGCGCCTGGGTGCAGGTGGTCAACACGGTGGCGGCCGCCGCGCCGCCCGGCCACGGCATCGGCCTGGCGAGCTCGCGCGAGCGGCTGCGCCTGATGCACGACCTCAGCTCCGAGTTCCAGGCCGGCCCCATCGACGGCGGCCGCTTCCGCGTGCGCCTGGCCGTGCCGCTGTGACAATGCGGGCCATGAAGCGGAGCGCGCGGCGATGAACCGCCTGAAAGTGCTGATCGTCGACGACGAGGACCTGGCGCGCCTGCGCATGCGCGGCCTGCTCGCCGACTGCGCGGCTCCGGCCGCCGAGGTCGCCGGCGAGGCCGGCAGCGCGGCCGAGGCGCTGCACTGGCTGGCGTCCAACCAGGCCGACCTGGTGCTGCTGGACATCAACATGCCCGGCCTCGACGGCCTGCAGCTGGCCGCGCGGCTGCGTGCCGCCGCGCAGCCGCCCAAGGTCGTGTTCGTCACCGCGCACGCCACGCACGCGCTCCAGGCCTTCGAGATCGACGCCGTCGACTACCTCACCAAGCCCGTGCGCCGCGCCCGCCTGCAGGAGGCGCTGGCACGCGTGGCGCAGCGCCTGGACCGGCCCGTGCCCGCCGCGTCGCCCGCGCCCGTCGCCGCGCCCGCGGAGCAGCCGGTGCTGGTCGTCAGCGACCGCGGCCGCGTGCAGCGCGTGCCGGTGGCCGACATCCTGTACCTGAAGGCCGAGCTCAAGTACGTCACGCTGCGTACGCACCAGCACGCCTACGTGCTCGACGACTCGCTGTCCGACCTCGAGCAGCGCCTGGGCGACACCCTGCTGCGCATCCATCGCAACGCCCTGGTCGCCCGCACCGCCGTCACCAAGCTCGAACGCCGCGCCACCACCGACAGCGAAGGCGACGCCGAAGGCTGGGCGGTGCTGGTCGGCGCGACGCAGGAGTGGCTGGCGGTGTCGCGGCGCCAGCTGACGCAGGTGCGCGAGCTGCTCGCCGAGGACGGGGTCTAGGCTGCGCCGTTTCCGGTACTGGTCGTGTCCCGAATCGGCCTTCCCGCGGCACGTTCGCCGATTTATCGTACGGTGCCCGACCCACCCAAGAAGGAAACGACGATGCGCCTGATCGGCATGCTCGACTCCCCCTACGTCCGCCGCGCGGCCATCGCGCTGCGGCTGCTGGACATCCCGTTCGAACACGACCCGCTGTCGGTGTTCCGCACCTTCGACCAGTTCAGCCGGATCAACCCGGTCGTGAAGGCGCCCACGCTGGTCTGCGACGACGGCACGGTGCTGATGGACTCGGGCCTGATCATCGACTACGCCCAGGCGCTCGCCGGCCGCGGCCTGTGGCCGGCGGCGCTCGCGGCGCGCACGCGCGCGCTGCGCACGACGGGCCTGGCGATGGCGGCCTGCGAGAAGATCGTGCAGATCGTCTACGAGCACAACGTGCGTCCGCCCGAGAAGCTGCATGCGCCGTGGCTGCGGCGCGTGGAGACGCAGATGATGGCGGCGCTGACCGCCCTCGACGCCGAGCTGGCGCGCGAGGCGCCGCCCGCCGACGAGCGCGCGCTGACGCATGCCGGCCTCGACGCGGCGATCGCCTGGCGCTTCATGCAGATCAAGCTCGATACGCCGGTCGCCGACGCCGCCTGTCCGGCCCTGGCGGCGCACTCGGCGCGCGTCGAGGCCTTCCCGGCCTTCGCGGCGACGCCGGCCGACGAGTCGGCCAACGTGTCGACGCCGGGCTACCGCGCGCCCTGAGCGGCCGGCGAGGACGTGCGGCGAGGCCGCGCGAGCCGCGGCGCGGCGCACGGGCTATATTCGGCCCTGTCCGCGGCTTCGGCGTCGTCGAGGCCTGCCCCGGTTGTCGACGCGGCCGCCTGCGGTCGCCCTGATCCTGGAGGTCCCGATCCGCATGTCCGCCGCCCTGTCCCCGGAACAGCCGTCCGCCGCCCAGCCCCTGGTGCGCTTCGCGGGCGTGCAGAAGACCTACGACGGCGTGCAGCTGGTGGTGCGGCAGCTCGACCTCGACATCCGCCGCGGCGAGTTCCTGACGCTGCTGGGGCCGTCCGGATCGGGCAAGACGACCACGCTGATGATGCTGGCCGGCTTCGAATCGCCCACCGCCGGCGAGATCCTGCTCGATGGCCGGCCGATCACGCGCACGCCGCCGCACCGGCGCAACTTCGGCATGGTGTTCCAGAACTATGCGCTGTTCCCGCACATGACGGTGGGGCAGAACGTCGCGTACCCGCTCACGGTGCGCAAGGTGCCGGCGGCCGCGCGCGCGGCGCAGGTCGCCAGGGCGCTCGCGATGGTGCGGCTCGAAGGCATGGCCGAGCGCTTCCCGACGCAGCTTTCCGGCGGCCAGCAGCAGCGCGTGGCGCTGGCGCGCGCGCTGGT
>DASQCX010000963.1:0-5936 GCA_035634455.1 Burkholderiaceae bacterium | reverse complement strand
AACGCATGTCCAAGACCAAGAAGTCCTCCGGCGCCAAGGTCGTCGCCGCCTCCACCGCGATCGACATCGGCATCGGCGCCAGGGATCGCGCCGCCATCGCCGGCGGCCTGTCGCGCCTGCTGGCCGATACCTACACCCTGTACCTGACGACGCACAACTTCCACTGGAACGTCACCGGCCCGATGTTCAACACGCTGCACGCGATGTTCATGGGCCAGTACACGGAGCTGTGGAACGCGGTCGACCCGATCGCCGAGCGCATCCGCTCGCTCGGCCATCCCGCCCCCGGCTCGTACGCGCAGTACGGCCGCCTGAGCTCCCTGCCCGACGCGCCCGAGACCCCGCCCAAGGCGCTCGAGATGGTGCGCGTGCTCGTCGCCGGCCACGAGGCCGTCGCCCGCACCGCGCGCGCCCTGTTCCCGCTGGCCGACAAGGCCGGCGACGAGCCCACCGCCGACCTGCTCACCCAGCGCCTGACGGTGCACGAGCAGACGGCGTGGATGCTGCGTTCCCTGCTCGAAGACTAAGTCCCGCCCGCCGTCGCCGGGCTCCGCTCAACCGAGGACTGCCATGCGCGTCGCGATCGTCACGTTCGACGGCTTCAACGAGCTCGACTCCTTCATCGCGCTGGGCCTGATCAACCGGCTGCGCGCGTCCGGCGTGCAGGCGCAGATCGCCAGCCCGTCGGCGCAGGTCACGTCGATGAACGGCGTCACCGTCGCGGCGCAGCAGCCGCTGGAGTTCGCGGCCGACGCCGACGTCGTGCTGTTCGGCAGCGGCATCTACACGCGCGCCATCGCCGAGAACGCGGCGCTGATGGACCGCATCGTGCTCGACCCGACGCGCCAGCTGGTCGGCGCGCAATGCTCGGGCACGCTGTTGCTCGCGCGCCTGGGCCTGCTCGGCGACGCGCCGGCCTGCACGGACCTCACCACCAAGCCCTGGGTGATCGCGGCCGGGGTGCGGGTGTCCGACCTGCCGTTCACCGCCCGCGGCCCGATCGCCACAGCCGGCGGCTGCATGGCCTCGGCCTACCTCGCCACCTGGGTGATGTGGCGCGCCGCCGGCCGCGAGGCCACGCGCCAGGCGCTGCACTACGCGGCGCCGGTGGGCGAGAAGGACGCGTGGGTCGACCATGCGCTCAAGGTCGTCGGGGACGCGCTGGGCGAGGGCGCCGCGCCCTGATTCGTCTCTTGCGTGGAGGCGATCGTCTCCGCCGACGGATCGATCGGTGCCGGCAGGCGGCGCGCATTTCGCCCGTCGTCGCCGGCGCGACCGCCGACTACCCGCGATAATCACGGGTTACCCCGCACTTTCCAGCGCTCGCCCGGTTTCGGGCCGGCGCACACGACCATGTCCGCCGAACTCGCCACCCAGGTGCGCCGCCGCCGCACCTTCGCCATCATCTCCCACCCCGACGCGGGCAAGACCACGCTCACGGAAAAGCTGCTGCTGTTCTCGGGCGCGATCCAGATCGCCGGCTCGGTGAAGGCGCGCAAGGCGGCGCGGCATGCGACGTCGGACTGGATGGAGATCGAGAAGCAGCGCGGCATCTCGGTGGCGTCGTCGGTGATGCAGATGGAGTACCGCGACTGCGTCATCAACCTGCTCGACACCCCGGGCCACCAGGACTTCTCGGAAGACACCTACCGCGTGCTGACCGCCGTCGACGCCGCGCTGATGGTGATCGACGCGGCCAACGGCGTCGAGCCGCAGACGCGCCGCCTGCTGCAGGTCTGCCGCGCGCGCAACACGCCTATCCTGACCTTCGTCAACAAGATGGACCGCGAGGTGCAGGAGCCGCTGGCGCTGATGGACGAGATCGAGCGCGAGCTGGGCATGAGCGTCGTGCCGTTCACCTGGCCCGTGGGCATGGGCAAGCTGTTCGGCGGCGTGGTCGACCTGCGCAAGAAGCAAATGCGCGTGTTCGCGCCGGGCGAGGACCGCGTCGGCGGCGACGAGGAGGTGCTGACCGACCTCGACGCGCCGGGCAACGCCGATCGCTTCGGCATGGGCTGGGGCCAGTCGCAGGGCGAGATCGAACTGCTGGGCGCCGCCGCGCCCGCGTTCGACGAGGAGGCCTTCCTCGAGGGGAAGCAGACGCCGATGTTCTTCGGCTCGGCCATCAACAACTTCGGCGTGCAGGAAGTGCTGGACGCGCTCGTGGAGCTGGCGCCCGCCCCCGGCGCGCGGCCCGCGATGCAGCGCGAGGTGCAGCCCGACGAAGGCAAGTTCACCGGCGTCGTGTTCAAGATCCAGGCCAACATGGACCCGTCGCACCGCGACCGCATCGCGTTCCTGCGCGTGGCCTCGGGCCACTTCGAGCGCGGCATGCGGCTGAAGGTGGTGCGCTCGGGCAAGGAGCTGCGGCCCAACACGGTGGTCTCGTTCCTGTCGCAGCGCCGCGAGCTGCTGGACGAGGCCTTCGCCGGCGACATCATCGGCATCCCCAACCACGGCGTGCTGCAGCTGGGCGACACGCTCACCGAGGGCGAGCAGCTGCAGTTCACCGGCCTGCCGTTCTTCGCGCCCGAGCTGTTCCGCAGCGTCGAGGTGGCCGACCCGCTCAAGACCAAGCAGCTGCGCGCCGGCCTCACCCAGCTGGGCGAGGAAGGCGCGATCCAGGTGTTCCGGCCGGTGCTGGGCACCGTCCTGCTGCTGGGCGCCGTCGGCCAGCTGCAGTTCGAGGTCGTCGCGCACCGCCTCGAGCACGAGTACGGCGTCCGCGCGCGCATCCAGCCCGCGCGTTACGCGCTCGCGCGCTGGGTCACCTGCGATCCGGACGACGGCGGCGACAGGGAGCTGCAGCGCTTCATCGACGCCAACGCCCACCGCATCGCCTACGACGCGGTCGACGCGCCGGCCATCCTGGTCGAGTACGCGCCCGAGCTGCGCGCCGTCGAGGCGAACTGGCCCAAGATCAAGTTCCACGCGCTGCGCGAGCACGCGGGCCTGATCTTCCAGAAGCGGCTGGACGACTGAACTTCGCGCGCCGCGCCGCATCTACCCGAGCCCGCCCTTTCGCGCCCGCCATGACCCGCAAGCTCCCGCTCCTCCGCCTCGCCGGCGCCGCCCTGCTGGCGCTGGTCGCCGTTTCCGCGCCCGCCGCCGGGTGGACGGGCGTCCAGCAGTCCCAGGACGCCACCGCGCCCGTCACGTGGGCGGAGCTCGAACGCAGCCACTGGCTCGCCGACGGCCGCGACGACGCGCCGCGCAAGGTCTACGTCTTCATGGACGCGAACTGCCCGTACTGCACGAAGTTCTGGTCCGACGCGCGCCCCTGGGTCGCCAGCGGCAAGGTGCAGCTGCGCCACATCATGGTCGCGGTCATCTCCCCCAGCAGCGCCGGCAAGGCGGCCACGCTGCTGGCCGACCCGGATCCGGCCCGGCGGCTCGCCGTGTACGAGCAGTCGCACGCGTTCGGCGTGGCGCGCATGATGGCCGGCGGCCCGCGCCACGCGCTGGAGGATCCGAGCCTGCCGGTGCCGACGACGATTCCGGAAGGCACCGGCCGGATGCTCGTCGAGCACGACCTCCTGCTGCGTCGCCTGAACCTGATGGGCACGCCGGGCCTTGTCTTCCAGGGAGCCGATGGCCGGATGGTGGCGCGCGTCGGCGTGCCGCCCGGCGAACTGGAGAGCGTGCTGGGCCCGCGGTAGCCTGGTGCGCGGGTAGCGCGTCGCGCGACGGCGCCCGAACTCGCGCGAGAATCGCGCCATGGCCTCGCGCGTCTCCCTCTACCTCGACCTGATCCGCTGGAACCGCCCCGCCGGCTGGCTGCTGCTGCTGTGGCCGACGCTGGCCGCGCTGTGGATCGCCTGCGACGGCTTTCCCGGCTGGCACCTGCTGGCGGTGTTCACCCTCGGCACGATCCTGATGCGCAGCGCCGGCTGCTGCATCAACGACGTCGCCGACCGCGATTTCGACAAGCACGTCAAGCGCACGGCGCAGCGTCCCGTGACCAGCGGCGCGCTGTCGGTGAAGGCGGCGCTGACGTTCGGCGCGGTGCTCGCGCTGCTGGCGTTCTGCCTGGTGCTGACCACCAACCCGCCCACCATCCTGCTGTCGTTCGCGGCGCTGGCGATCACCCTCGCCTATCCGTACGCCAAGCGCTTCGTCTCGATGCCGCAGGCGGTGCTGGGCGTCGCGTTCAGCTTCGGCATCCCGATGGCGTTCTGCGCGGCCACCGGCGCCCGCGACTGGTCGCCGTCGGCCATCCCCGCGGCCGTGCCGGCGCTCGCGTGGTGGCTGCTGGCGGGCAACCTGTTCTGGGTGCTGGCCTACGACACCGAATACGCGATGGTCGACCGCGACGACGACCTCAAGATCGGCATCCGCACCTCCGCCATCACGCTGGGCCGCTTCGACGTCGCCGGCGTGATGGCGTTCTACGCGGTCTACCTGCTGTCGTGGCTGTACCTGGGCCTGAAGCTGGGCCTGGGGCCGGCCTACGCGGTGGGCATCGTGATCGCCGGCCTGCAGGCGGGCTGGCATTTCACGCTGATCTGGGATCGCACGCGCGAAGGCTGCTTCCGCGCGTTCCGCGCCAACCACTGGGTGGGCGCATCGGTGTTCCTGGGCGTGGTGCTGTCGTTCGTCGTCGGCGCCCACGCGCCGCGATGACCACGGTCACGCTGCGCGCGGCCGATCGCGCGCAGTGGCCCGTCATCGAGAACCTGCTGCAGTTCTATCACTACGAACTCAGCGCCTGGTACCCGATCCGGTTCGGCGACGACGGCCGCCTCGCGACCGCGCCGCGCGCCGACTACCTCGCGCTGCCCGGCACGCAGGCCTGGCTGATCCTGGCCGACGACGAGCTCGCGGGCCTTGCGATCGTCGACGACGACCTGGTCGACCCGCGCAACGACCTGAGCCTGGGCTACTTCTTCGTCGCGCGGCGCTTCCGCGGCCGCGGCGTCGGCGCGGCGGCGTTCGGCGGGCTGCTCGCGCGCTATCCCGGCGCCTGGGAGCTGTACTACCTCGCGCGCAACCGCGCCGCGGCGGCGTTCTGGCCCCGGGCCTTCGAGCGCGCAGGCGTGCGCGACGTGGCGGTGTCCGACGTGGTGATGCACGGCGAGGCGTGCGTCATGCATCGCTTCGCCGCGCCGGCGCCGCGCGTCGGCTAACCGCCGAATTCGTCGCCCAGTTCCTTCGCCCGCGCCTGCGCCGCGCGCAGCGCCGCGACGATCGCCGGCTTGACGCCCGCGGCCTCCATCGAGGTGATCGCGGCATGGGTCGTGCCGCCCTTGGAGGTGACGCGCGCGCGCAGCGTCTCGGGCGATTCGTCGCTCGCGCGCGCGAGCGAGGTCGCGCCCTTGAAGGTGGCCTGCGCGAGGAGCCGGCCCTGTTCGGGGCTCAGGCCCATGTCGGCCGCGGCCTGCATCAGGGCCTCGATGAAGAAGAAGACGTAGGCCGGGCCGGAGCCCGACAGCGCGGTGACGGCGTCGAGGTCGCTTTCCTGCGCCACCCACAGCGTCTCGCCGGTCGGGGCCAGCACGCGCTCGATCGCGGCGCGGTCGGCGGGCGTGACGGCGGCGCGCGCGAACAGGCCCGCGATCCCTTCGCCGATCAGCGCCGGCGTGTTGGGCATGGCGCGCACGACGCGCTCGGCCCCGGTGGCGCGCGCGATCGCGTCGCTGCGGATGCCGGCCATCACCGACAGGTGCAGCGCGCGGCCGACGTGCGGCGCGCACGGCGCGGCCGCGTCCACGAACACCTGCGGCTTGACGGCCCACACGACGATGTCCGCGCCGGCGAGCGCATCGCCGCCGGCGGCTTCGACCCGCACGCCAAATTTCTCACGAACGATGTCGGCTTGTGGCGCGTACGGTTCGACCACCACGACACGTCCCGCGGGGTGTCCGGCGGCGACCAGGCCGCCCAGGATGGCGCTGGCCATGTTGCCTCCGCCGACGAAGGCGAGCAGCGGGGCGGTC
>DASQCX010000962.1:0-4958 GCA_035634455.1 Burkholderiaceae bacterium | reverse complement strand
GCGCGTTCCGCGCGCGGGCGCCACTGCGCCTCGGGAAGATGCTCGTCATGCTCGCGCAGCGCCCAGCGCGCGAGCCCGAGCGCGAGATTGGCGCGCAGGCGCAGCACCACGGCCTCGTCGGGGAAGCCGCGCGACGCGCGCAGCCCCTCCTCGAAAACCTGGACCGATTCAGGCAGCCGCCCGATGTCGTTGAGCACGCCGCCCGCGATGTTGGCGATGCGCACCTGCAGCACCGGATCCTCGGCCGCGCGTGCGAGCACGACGGCCTCGCCCGTGACCTCGAGCGCACGCGCAGGCTCGCCGCGCCGGATCGCGACCACGCTCTGTGCATAGAGCGCGAGCGCCTGCCCGCGCTGCGAGCCGTTGACGCGAAAGTGGGCCAGCGCCTCGGCGGCGGCGGCGTCCGATTCGTCGAAGCGCTCGGCGAGCGCGAGCACGCGGGCGTAGATCGGCAGCGCCCAGCCGAGGCGATTGCGCTCGCCGGCCGCGCGCATGCGATCCACCGCGGACGCGAGCTCGCCGAGGGCTTCCACGCCGCGCTCTTCGCCCGCCAGCTCGAGCGCGCGCAGCTCGTCGTCCAGCCGTTCTTCTTCTGCCATTCGAGCCCCCACCGACGGGGCCGGCCACGCGCCCCGCTCGCTTCGTCGACGGGCGGCACGGCGCCGGGGCGCCGGCCGCGAGATGCCCTGCCATCGGGCCCCGCGATGCCGGCATCGGATGCCTCCCGGACTCTCGGGCTGCGGGGCGCTGCCCGGGTGTCCGGCGGGCAGCCATCGGGCGATTGTGGCACCTTCGTGACGGCGCCATCGGCGTGCCGCCTGTCGGCGGGAGGGGTCTTGCGCGGGCGCAAGCCGCCAATGAAAACGGCCCCGCGCGGGGGCCGTTCGTGCAAATGTCGCGCCGCGGCGTCAGTCGCGCGCGTAGATGTCGGTGTCCTTCGTCTCGCGCACGAAGAGCATGCCGACGATGAAGCAGATCCCGGCAATCACGATCGGGTACCAGAGGCCGTAGTACATGTTGCCGTTCTGGGCCACCATCGCGAACGTGATCGAGGGCAGCAGGCCGCCGAACCAGCCGTTGCCGATGTGGTACGGCAGGCTCATCGACGTGTAGCGGATGCGCGTCGGGAACAGCTCGACCAGCATCGCCGCGATCGGGCCGTACACCATCGTCACGTAGATCATCAGGATCCACAGCAGGCCGACGACGGTGAACCACTGGCCGCTGAACGCCTCGATGGGCTTGGCCTTGGCCGGGTAGCCGGCGGCCTTGAGCGTCTCGCCGACCTCCTTCTTGAACGCGCCGATCGCCTTGCCCGAGGCCTCGTCGAACTTGTAGCCACCGGCCGCCAGCACGCCCGCGGGCGGGCTGAGCGTCTTGTCGCCCACCGTGACCACCGTCGGCGAACCGGCCGGCAGCGCCTCGTTGGCGTAGCTGGCGGAGCTGGCCGTCAGCGCGCGCTTGGCGATGTCGCAGGGCGAGGTGAAGTCGACCTCGCGCGCCACCGGGCTGCCCTGGAACGAGCAGGTGGCCGGGTCGGCCTTGACCGTGATCTGCGCGTTGGCCTGCGCCTGCGCCAGCTCCGGGTTCGCGGCGGCGGCGATGGCGTGGAAGATCGGGAAGTACGTCGCGCACGCCAGCACCATGCCGGCCAGGATGATGGGCTTGCGGCCGATCTTGTCCGACAGCGTGCCGAAGACGATGAAGAACGGCGTTCCCACCAGCAGCGCCGCGGCGATCATGTACTGCGCGGTGGTGGCGTCGACCTTGAGCGAGCTGGTCAGGAAGAACAGCGCGTAGAACTGGCCCGTGTACCAGACCACGCCCTGGCCGGCCACCAGGCCGAACAGCGCCAGCAGCACGATCTTGAGGTTGCCCCACTGCGTGAAGGACTCGGTCAGCGGCGCCTTCGAGGTGCGGCCTTCCTCCTTCATCTTCTTGAACGCCGGCGACTCGTTCATCGACAGCCGGATCCACACGCTGACGGCCAGCAGCAGGATCGAGACGATGAACGGGATGCGCCAGCCGTAGTCGGCGAACGCCGCGTCGCCCAGCGAGGACTTCACGCCGATGATCACCAGCAGCGACAGGAACAGGCCCAGCGTGGCCGTGGTCTGGATCCACGACGTGTAGGCGCCCCGCTTGCCGGCCGGCGAGTGCTCGGCGACGTAGGTCGCGGCGCCGCCGTACTCGCCGCCGAGGGCCAGGCCCTGCAGCAGGCGCAGCGAGATCAGGATGATCGGCGCCGCGGCACCGATCGAGCTGTAGCTGGGCAGCACGCCGACGATGAACGTCGACAGGCCCATGATCAGGATGGTGACCAGGAAGGTGTACTTGCGGCCGATCATGTCGCCGAGCCGGCCGAACACCAGCGCGCCGAACGGACGCACGAAGAAGCCCGCGGCGAACGCCAGCAGCGACGCGATGAACGCGGCGGACGGATCGAGCCCCGAGAAGAACTGCTTGCCGATGATGGCGGCGAGCGATCCGTAAAGGTAGAAGTCGTACCACTCGAATACGGTGCCGAGGGACGAGGCGAAGATGACCTTCTTCTCCTCGCCCGACATCGGCCTCACCGCGGTGCTGGTTGCCATGGGGTTGTCTCCTGTTGTCGATGCGGCTGCCGTCCTCGACGGGAGGCGCCTGTCGCGCATCGTGGAACCCCCCTCTGACTGAGGTCTGACGCGGAACTTCTCCGAAACTTACAACCCGAGGGGAAACGCGGACCCTGCGTTCCTCATCGTGGAAAAATGGAACACCGCGAGGGTAAACACCGCCACGGCCGGGGCCGTTGCGCGACGCCGCCGTCGCGCGCTCGTCAGGCGCCCTGCTTCCGGCGCATCGCGTCGGCCAGCATCGCCATCGAGTCCGTGCCCCAGAACAGCTGGCCGTCATCCAGGCGGAAGCTGGGGACGCCGAAGACGCCGGCCGCGGCCGCAGCGGCGGTGCGCGCCTGCAACTCGTCCTTCACTTCGCGGCTGGCGGGATCGCGCACCGGCGCGATCGCGTCGGCGACGGCCTGCAGCGCGGCCGCGTCGCTGGCGTCGCCGCCGTCGCGCGCCCACACGTGACGGAACGCGAGCTCCACCACGCGCCGGTTCGGCTGCCCGCCGGCGGGCACGCTGGCCACGAGCAGGCGCAGCAGCGCGAGCGGGTTGAACGGATGCGGCGTCGGCGGGCGGAACGCGATGCCTTCCTGCTGCGCGATCCAGGCGCATTGCCGGAACAGCCACGCCTTCTTCGGCGCCACCGCCACCGGGGCGGTGTTGCCCCAGTGCTTGAGCAGGCCGGCGAACAGCAGCGGCTGGTACTCGACGTGGTGCGACAGGCCCTCCAGCGCGGCGGGCAGGCGCTCGAACGCGAGGTAGGCATAAGGCGAGACGACGTCGAAGTCGAAGATCACGCGCTGCATCGGAAGCTCCTCGGAATCAGATCGGCGGTTCGCGCCCGGGCAGTTGCTGCCAGACCCAGCGCTTGTCGGCGTCGCCCAGCGCGCTCCACGCCGCGATCTCGTCGAGCGTGCGGCGGCAACCGTGGCACATGCCGGTGTACGGGTCGATCTTGCAGATGTTGACGCAGGGCGAGGGCACCGGCGTCGCGTCGTCGATCTCCTTCAGGCGCGCGACGAAGAACGCGCTGTCGGGCGCGTGCTCGATGCCGTCGCGGACGACCGGACCGCTCGCCATCACGCCGCCGCCGGCGCCTGCACGACGTCGTGCACCGGCGCGCCGGTGAGCTTCTCGAGCTCGGCCGGCGTCATCGGGAACACGCCGTGCGGATGGCCCGCCGCGGCCCACACGCGATCGAAGCGGAACAACTCGCGGTCGATCAGCGTCACCACGGGCGTCGCATGCGCGAGCGGCGACACGCCGCCGATCGTGAAGCCCGTCTTGGCCTTCACGTACTCGGCGTCGGCGCGCACTATGGCGCCGACGATCTGCGCCACCTTCTTCTCGTCGACGCGGCGGTCGCCCGACGCGACGACCAGGATCGCGACCTCGTCGGACTTGCGCCGGAAAACCACGCTCTTGGCGATCTGGCCGACGGCCACGCCGAGCGCATCGGCGGCCTCCTGCGAGGTACGGGCGGCGGTATCGAGGAACTTCGGCGCATGCGGATGGCCCAGGCGCTGCAGCTCCTGCGAGACGCGCTGGAAGCCTTCGGGGCGGTCGGTCACGTCGCTCATGCGCACACCGCCGCCGAATCGCCGCGCTTGGCCAGCAGCGCCCGCGCCACGCGCGAGCCGTTGGGCTTGCCGATCTGCTTGCTGATGAAGGCCCCGGCGTCGACCAGCTTGTCGAGGTCGATGCCGGTCTTGATGCCCAGGCCGTGCAGCAGGTAGACGACGTCCTCGGTCGCGACGTTGCCCGTCGCGCCCTTCGCGTACGGGCAGCCGCCCAGGCCCGACACGCTGGTGTCGAACGTGGCGATGCCCATGTGCAGGCACTCGAAGATGTTGGACAGCGCCTGGCCGTAGGTGTCGTGGAAGTGGCCGCTGGTCTCGGCCAGCGGAAAGTGCTCCAGCGCGGCCTCCATAGCGGCGCGCACCTTCAGCGGCGTGCCCACGCCGATCGTGTCCGCCACGCCGACGTGGTCGACGCCGATCGCGCGCATCATGCGCGCGACCATGCCCACGCGCGACGGCGCGACCTCGCCCTCGTACGGGCAGCCCACCGCGCACGAGATCGCCGCGCGCACCTTCACGCCGGCCGCCTTGGCCGCCGCGACGACGGGCGCGAAGCGATCGATGGACTCGGCGATCGAGCAGTTGATGTTCTTCTGGCTGAACGCCTCGCTGGCCGCGCCGAACACGACGATCTCGTCCGGCTTCGTCGCCACGGCGGCCTCCCAGCCCTTCAGGTTGGGCGTGAGCACCGAGTAGCGCACGCCCGGCTTGCGCGCGATGCCGGCCATGACGTCGAGCGCGTCGGCCATCTGCGGCACCCACTTCGGGCTGA
>DASQCX010000961.1:0-2690 GCA_035634455.1 Burkholderiaceae bacterium | reverse complement strand
GTGGCCGCGACGCTGCAACGCGTGGACGGCGCGGCCCAGCGCGCGGCCGAAGCCCCATCCGAGCAGCGCGCCGCCGGCGATCGGCCAGACGAGGTCGTGCCACAGCCAGCGCGTGCCGCCGGGGCCCAGGTCGCCGATGCCCAGCAGCCCGAGCGCCAGCATCACCACCGGCAGCGCGGTGGCGTCGTTGAGGCCGCCCTCGGCGGTCAGCGCCACCCGCACTGCGTCGCGGTCGTGGCGCGAGCGCACCTGCACCTCGGACGCCAGCACCGGGTCGGTGGGCGCGAGCAGGCCCGCCAGCAGCAGCGCGCCGGCCCAGCCCAGGCCCGGCATCAGCCAGGCGCCGGCCAGCGTGGCGAGCGCGACCGTCGCGACCATCGTGCCGCCCGCCAGCACCAGCGCGACGCGCCAGCCCTCGAAGGTCCACGGCACGCGCAGCTGCAGGCCGACCGCGAACAGCGAGATCAGCACGGCGATCTCGGTGATGACGACCAGCATGTCGGCGCGCGCCGGCGCGGTCGGCGGCGTCTGCACGGTGGCGTGGACCAGCGCGCCGGCGACCCAGCCCACGGCCAGGTACACGACCGCCGGCGACAGCGGCAGCCGCGTGACGTGCAGCTCCAGCAGGCACATCCCGAGCAGGACGGTGCCTAGCAGCAGCAAGGTCGTGGTCAGCATCGCGCGCCTCGTGCGCGGGCGCCCCTGCGCGTCACGCGTGCTTGCGCGCCGGCGCGAACCTCGCGCCCGGCGACGACGCGGGCAGCGGCGGCGCCTGCGCCGGACCGGTCTTCACGCCGGCGCGGGCCGCGCCGTGGACGTGCGACACCGCGGCCGTGCAGACGTCGCGCTCCCGCTGCCCGAAGTCCACCAGCGCCAGCAGCGCGGCCAGCGGGTTCGCGAGCGCCAGCGCGATCGCGGCGCCGGCGCGCAAGGCCAGCGGCCTGACCTCGGGGCGGACGTGCGGATCGTCGAACGTGCCGACCAGCCGCACCGGCGTGCGCGGCGCCAGCGGGCTGAAGTCGTGCGGGTGCGCGGTCAGGCGCAGGTCCAGCGTCTCGGCGGCCAGCGACAGGTTGCCGTCGACCAGCATCGTCGTGTCGCGGGTGTCGACGACGAACACCTCGGGCACCACCTTGCCGCCGGCCAGGTCGAACTGCGCCAGCGCGCACTGCATCGGCAGCTTGTCGTCGCCCTTGACGTAGACGCCGAGCGCCTGCGCCACGTCGATGCCCGCGGCCTCGACCAGGACGTGCGACACCGTGCCGTCGCGCACCCACAGCCGCGCCGTGCCGTCCAGCGACCCGAGCAGCTGCGCCGTCGACTTGCCGCGCCCCTTGAGCTGCGCGTTGCCGCCCAACGCGCCGCTGACGTAGCCGACGTCCGGCTTCGCGCCGCCGGCGTCCGCGCGCACCGCGACGTCGCGCGCCGTGACGAAACGATCGAGCTGGATGCCGCCCCAGGCCAGGTCGGCGCTCCACTTCGGGTCGGCGGGGCGGCTGTCGAGACTGATCGCGCCGCGCACCTCGCCGGCGGAGGTGCGCGCCAGCAGGTCGCTCAGGTTCAGCACGCCGTCCTGCAGCGTGAGGTGGCCGTCCAGCGGCTTGAACGGCTCCAGCCTGGCGGTGCCGAGGTCGACCGTCGCCAGCGCCACGCGCACGTCGGCATTCATCGTCTTCAGTGAGGGGATGTCGAACTCGCGGTCGGGGATCACCTTGCCCGGCTTCGCGCCTGAGGCGGACGCCGCGGCGTCGGGCGGCGCGGCGCCGAAGACCGGGCCGAGGTCGGCCAGCGCCAGCCGCGCGCCGCCCAGCCTGCCCGACAGCACGGGCACCGCGGGGCCGGTGTCGAACGTGAAGTCGCCGTTCAGGCGGCTCGAGCCGATGTCCAGCGCCGCGACGCCGGCCTGCCACACGTCGCCGTGCTTGCGCAGGCGACCGTGGGTGGCGAACTTCGCCGTCGTCGGCAGGGTGACGCCCAGCGCGTCGCCGACCGCGGCCAGCGACGGGCCCGAGGCGACGAAGCGGGCGTCCATGCCGCCCAAGTGCAGCAGGTCGGTGGCGGTGCCGTCGACGCGGATGCTGGTGCGGCCGGTGCGCACGTCCAGCCACAGCGGCACGGAGATGGCGGCGGTGTCGGACGCGGCCATCGGCAGCAGACCGGCCGAGCGCAGCTGGATCAGCAGCGGCGCCTTGCGGTACGTGCCGCGGCCGTCGACCTGCAGGCCGGGCGTGTCCGCGTCTATCGCGATCGCCTGGCGCGCCGGCGCCGCGGTGCCGCCCGACGCGGCCAGCGGCGCCGAGCCGGCCAGCCGCGCGTCGCCGACCGTGGCGATGCGCACGCGCGGCGTCGAGGCGCCCGAGGCGGCGATCGCGGCGGCCTCGGCCGTGCCTTCGCGAGTGGCGACGTGCGCGTCGGCGGTGATCTGCAGCGGCTCGTCGACGACGCGCACCTGGCCGTTGCGCACGTCCAGCCGCTCGAAGACAGGCAGTTGCGGCGCGCTTGCCGACGCCGCGGGCTGCGCGGCGCCGAACTCCCAGTTGGCGTGGCCGTCGGCAGCGCGCTTGAGGTTCAGCTCGATGCCGTCGACGTCCAGCAGGGTGACGGCCAGCGGCTGGCCGCCGCCGCGCCATTGCTGCCACAGCGTCCGGTAGCCCAGCACCAGCTTGACCTGCCTCGCGTCCATGAAGTCG
>DASQCX010000960.1:0-8818 GCA_035634455.1 Burkholderiaceae bacterium | reverse complement strand
GGACGCCATCTGCCAGAGCCAGATCTACCCCTTCCACTTCTGGCGCGACGTGCTGCACGATCGCTGGGGCTACGAGGTGCTCGAGATCGGCCTGCAGACGCTGCTCGCCGAGCCCGGGCTGGCGCCGCGCGGCGCCGACCTCGTCTGCTTCCAGGCCTGGATCGACCAGACGCCCGAGCAGCAGCGCGCCCTCGTGGCCCTGCTGCGCGAGCACCACCCGAAGGCGCGCGTCGCGCTGCTCGATCCCTGCGCGCCCACCGACCTGCGCTTCGCGGCGGCGGTCGGCGACGCGGTCGACCTCTACGTCAAGAAGCACGTGCTGCGCGACCTCGACGCCTACGACCGGCCGACGCGCGGCGACACCAACCTCACCCACTGGTACGGCGACCATTTCGGCGAGCCGCTGCCCGAGACGCACTTCGCGCTGCCGCCGGGCTTTCGCGGCAAGCTCGTCGTCGGCCCGAGCTTCGTCACCGCGCCGTACATGCTGCCGCGCTTCTTCGCGGTGTCGCGGGCGCCGGTCGGCGGCGCGCGGCGCTTCGACCTGCACGCGCGCCTCGGCGGCATGGGCGCCGAGGGCTGGTACCAGAAGATGCGCACGCAGGCCTTCGAGCGCGTCGCGGGCCTGGCGGACGTCACGGTGACGCCGCAGACCTTCGTCGGCAAGCGCGCCTACATGCGCGAGCTGGCGCAGTGCCGCATGTGCTTCAGCCCGTTCGGCTACGGCGAGGTCTGCTGGCGCGACTACGAGGCCGTCTACTCCGGCGCGCTGCTGATCAAGCCGGACATGTCGCACCTGGTGACCGAGCCCGACGTGTTCGTGCCGGGCGAGACCTACGTCCCGATCCGCTGGGACTTCGAGGATCTGCCCGAGGTCGTCGCCACCTGGCTCGCCGACGAGCCGCGCCGCCTGCGCGTGGCGCGCAACGCCTGGGACGCGATGCACCAGTGGGCGCGCGGCAACGCGTTCGTCGACCAGCTGGAGCGCCTGTTCGACCCGCGCGGCTGACGGTTACTCGTAGACCTCGGCCTCGGGGTCCGTCGCCTCGAGCTCGTACGACGCGGCCAGCATCGCCAGCCGGCCGATCACGCCGTACATGTAGAAGCGGTTGGGTGCGCTGACGCCCGGCTTCTCGCCCGGGCGGGGCAGGTGCGAGCTCTCGGCGAACGCCAGCGGCACGAAGCTGGCGCCAGGCGCGTTCAGGTTCTCGTCGGTGCCGCGCTCGGCGTGCATGCGGTAGAAGCCGCCGACGACGTAGCGGTCGATCATGTAGACCACCGGCTCGGCCACGGCCTCGTTGACGCGCTCGTAGGTCGGCACGCCTTCCTGGATGATCACCTCGGTGACGTGCTGGCCGTCCTTGGCGACGTCCATCTTGTTGCGCGTGCGGCGGTTGACCTCGTCGAGCTCCTTGGCGTCGCGCACCGTCATCACGCCCATGCCGTAGGTGCCGTTGTTGGCCTTGACGACCACGAAGGGCTTCTCGGCGATGCCGTATTCCTTGTGCTTGCGGCGGATCTTGGTCAGCAGCGCGTCGACGTTGGTCTGCACGCACTCGAGGCCCGTGCCCTCGGCCCAGTCCACCTCGCCGCAGTGCGAGTACATCGGGTTGATCAGCCACGGGTCCATGCCCAGCAGCTTGGCGAACTTCTTGGCGACTTCCTCGTAGCTGTGGAAGTGGTTGGTCTTGCGGCGCACGGCCCAGCCGGCGTGCAGCGGCGGCAGCAGGTACTGCTCGTTGAGGTTCTCGAGGATCTTGGGCAGCCCGGCCGACAGGTCGTTGTTCAGCAGCACCGTGCAGGGATCGAAGTCCTTCAGGCCCAGGCGGCGCGGCGTGCGCAGCAGCGGCTCGTAGGTCAGCGAGCTGCCGTCGGGCAGCTGGAACTGCGTCGGCTCGGTGATGGCCGGGTCGAGCGAGCCCAGGCGCACGTTGAGGCCGGCGCTGGAGAAGATGCGCACCAGCTGCTTCACGTTCGTGAGATAGAACGAGTTGCGCGTGTGGTTCTCGGGGATCAGCAGCAGGTTCTTGGCCTCGGGGCAGATCTTCTCGATCGCCGCCATCGCCGCCTGGATCGCCAGCGGCAGCATGGGCTCGGTGAGGTTGTTGAAGCCGCCCGGGAACAGGTTGGTGTCCACCGGCGCCAGCTTGTAGCCGGCGTTGCGGATGTCCACCGAGGTGTAGAACGGCGGCGTGTGCTCCATCCATTCGAGCCGGAACCAGCGCTCGATCGCGGGCATCGATTCGAGCACGCGCTGCTCGAGTTCGTTGATCGGGCCGGTCAACGCGGTGACGAGATGGGGGACCATGACGGGATCCTGGGAGGCTGGAGCCTGATTCTAGGCGGACGGTTCAGCCAGCTCAGGTGGGGGTGCGGCCGCGCCGCACAAGGCCGCGGGCCCGGGACTTTTGCACGAAATCCGCGCGTCCCGCGGGTCGCCGTGTTCAGCCAGCGGCCGCCGCCGCCAGCCGTGCCCGGCGCTGCGCGCGCAGGGCGTTCAGCCGGACGCGCACCGGGTTCTCGATCATGTGGAAGCTCAGGACGGCGACCGCCACCGCGGCGAGCGCCATCGGCAGCGCGTGGTACCTGGCGATCGAGTAGAAGAACGGCTGCTGCCAGATGTAGAGCGAGTACGAGATCACGCCGATCCAGCCGACCACGCGCGAGCTCAGGAAGCTTCGGGCCAGCGCCGGCGCGTGTTCCAGCGAGTTGACCGCCACGGCGATCGCCAGCGTGGCCAGGCTGTACTTCAGCGGCTCGGGCATGTGGTGCGTGCTCAAGACCATGCCCAGGAGGAAGGCGAGCGGCGGCACCCACGGCCGGCGCAGGAACGCGAGCCGGCCGTCGACGAGCAGGACGCGCAGGCCCACGCTCAGGAAGATCGACGCGGCGCGCACGTCCGAACGCCAGTAGGTCGCGTAGTAGCTGTGCGTCGCGAGCCAGAGCCGGACGCCGTTCAGCATCATGAGTCCGGCCAGCGCGAGGCAGATCCAGCCGGCCGGCGCGCCGCGCTGCCTGCCGGCGCGGCGCAGGACCAGCGCCAGGATCGCCAGCGTCAGGTAGCTGTGTTCCTCGACGCACAGCGACCAGTAGTGATCCGTCACCGGCGCGCTGACGCCGACCAGCTGCGTGTAGTTCACCACCATGCCCGCCGAGGCCAGTGCCGCCTTGTCGGGCAGGAACAGCGGCCCGGGCGGGAACGCGATCCAGGCGGTGAGGACGAACAGCAGCGACAGCGGCAGCACGCGCGCGAAGCGGCGCTGGAAGAAGGTCGGGATGGGCGTCTGCCGGACGAACAGCAGGTCGGCCATCAGGCGGCCCGAGAGCACGAAGAACAGCTCGACGCCGACGCGCCCGGCGTCGATCGCCGGCGTGTGGCCGAAGTGCCCGGCGATGACGAACAGGATCGCCCAGCCGCGCCAGTTGTCCAGCAGGATGGAATGCTCGGCGGTCGGGCCGGAGGCGATGGAGTCGGCCGGCAAGAGGAGTCCCTGTTTCGTGCGGCAAGAGGGGCGGGCGATGCCCCATGGGGTACCGCGACGGGGGCATGCCGGACCGTTGCGCAGGAGGGCGCGCTGCCCGACAGCTCGTCGCGCCAGCCGGCAATCGGAATGCCGGCGACGGCCGCGCGCGCCAATTGCTGACGAAAACTACACGCGGTTGCCACGAGGCCGGGCGGGTGCCGGGCCGGCGTCCTAGACTGCGTGGAAACGACAGGGGACAAGATGCAAGCACAAGCACAAGCGCTCGCGGCCATCGCCGCGGCCGTCGCCTCGCTGGCCGCCATGCCGGCGGCGGCGAGCACGGCCACGGCGGCCATGTCGGACTTCCGCGTCGAGCTCGTCGACCTCGATCCCGCCGACGGCATCGTGCCGTCGCTCACGTTCCAGGACGTCCAGGGCGGCTCGTTCATCGCCGCCGAGAGCGGCGCGCCGGGCCACGTCCTCACCGACACGCACCAGGGCGGCACGCCGCTGGGCGCGGGGTCGTCGTCGAGCGCGCGCGGCGCGGCCTCGGCGCGGGCGTCGTTCGCGGGCGATCCGCGCGCGCCGGGTGCCGGCGCGACGGCCGTGGCGACCGCGGCTACCGGCGCCGCGGGTCAGTACGGCGCCAGCACCGTGCAGCTGGGCGACGGCGCCATCTACGCGCCGTTCACGCTGTCGGCCGAGACGCGCCTGGTCATCACGGCCGACGCGAGCGCCTCGGCGCTGTCGACCTTCGCCGACCCGCACGCCGACACCTGGGCCTCGGTGTTCCTGAAGCTGACCGACGCCACCGGCACGGGCAGCGTCAGCACCGACACCGCCAGCGCCGAGCAGTTCGCGATGATCGGCGACACGCCGACTCCGACGATCGACGACCGCCGGATGGCGATCACCTTCGAGAACCTCACCTGCACAGACCTCGGCGGCATCTTCTACGGCTCGGTCGACGCCTACGCCGCCGACCTCGCGCCCGTGGCCGTGCCCGAGCCGGGCGGCCTGCCGCTGGTCGCCTGCGGGCTGGGCCTGCTGGCCTGGCGCCTGCGGCGGCGCGCGCGCTGACGCCGCCCGCCGTGCCATGAGCGAGGCCCCGCTGGACGGGGCCTCTTGCCGCCTGCCCCGCGCGCAGCGCGCGTGACGCGCGCCCGCGCAGGAAGCAAAAAGGGGCTGCCCTCGCGGACAGCCCCAAGCTCTCTGGTCCGCCGCGACGCTGCGCGGCGGAGCCCTCTCGACAATTACTTCGCGTAGGCCGTTTCGCCGTGCGACGTGATGTCCAGGCCTTCGCGCTCCTCGTCTTCCGACACGCGCAGGCCGATGGTCAGGTCGACCAGCTTGTACGCGATGATGGAGACGACGCCCGACCACAGGATCGTCACGCCCACGCCCTTGGCCTGGATCAGGAACTGGGCCCACATGCCGTTGGAGCCTTGCGTCATCGTCACCCAGTCGGTGACCATGCCCGGGCCGCCGAGGGCCTGGTTGTTCAGGATGCCGGTCAGCAGCGCGCCGACGATGCCGCACACGCCGTGCACGCCGAACACGTCCAGCGTGTCGTCCGCGCCCAGCAGCTTCTTCAGGCCGTGCACGCCCCACAGGCCCGCGAAGCCGGCGATGAAGCCAAGGACGATCGCGCCCATCAGGCCGACGTTGCCGGCGGCCGGGGTGATCGCGACGAGGCCGGCGACGGCGCCCGAGGCGGCGCCCAGCATCGAGGCCTTGCCCTTCAACAGGCCTTCGCCCAGCGACCAGGCCAGCACGGCGGCGGCGGTCGCGGAGAAGGTGTTGACGAAGGCCAGCGCGGCGGAGCCGTTGGCTTCGAGCGCGGAGCCGGCGTTGAAGCCGAACCAGCCCACCCACAGCAGCGCGGCGCCCACCATCGTCAGCGTGGTCGAGTGCGGCGTGAAGGCTTCCTTGCCGTAGCCGATGCGCTTGCCCACCATGTACGCGCCCACCAGGCCGGCGACGGCGGCGTTGATGTGCACCACGGTGCCGCCGGCGAAGTCCAGCGCGCCCCATTGCCAGATCAGGCCGGCGGTGGCGTTCTGCGCGTCGACGACGTCCTTGCTCGTGTACGCGTCCGGACCTTGCCAGAACCAGACCATGTGCGCGATAGGCACGTAGCTGAAGGTGAACCACAGCACCATGAAGGCGAGCACCGCGGAGAACTTCATGCGTTCGGCGAACGAGCCGACGATCAGGCAGCAGGTGATGGCCGCGAAGGTCGCCTGGAAAACGACGTAGACCAGCTCGGGCAGCACGACGCCCTTGCTGAAGGTCGCGGCGTTCGAGAAGGTGCCCTTCATCACGTCGAAGGTGTCCTTCAGGAACACGCGCGACGTGCCGCCGAAGAACGGCGACGTCCAGCCGCTGCCCTGCGTGAACGTGAAGCTGTAGCCGTAGAGGCACCACAGCACGACGATCAGCGAGAAGGTGACGAACACCTGCATCAGCACCGACAGCATGTTCTTGCTGCGCACCAGGCCGCCGTAGAACAGCGCCAGGGCGGGGATCGACATCATGATGACCAGCGCGGTGGAGACCAGCATCCAGGACACGTCGCCCTTGTTGACGGTCTCGACGATGGTCGGCGTGGAAGCGGCGGCCGAGGCGGGCGCCGCGGCGGTGGCCGGCGCGGAGGCGCTGGCCGCGGGGGCGCTCGCGACGACGGCCGCGGCGGACGCGGCCGCAGGCGCCGAGGCCGCGTCGTCTGCCGCGAACGACGCCGCGGAGAACCCGAGGACGGCGAGTCCGAGGGCGAGGGAAGCGAGAAGCTTTCTCATGGTGGCAAGGCTTTCAGGAGTTGGAAGCGTGTGGCGTTGGGAACGTGCGGGATTCGCGCGCGGACGGCGCGCTCAGAGGGCGTCCTTGCCGGTCTCGCCGGTGCGGATGCGGACCACCTGCTCGAGCGGCGAGACGAAGATCTTTCCGTCGCCGATCTTTCCGGTGCGCGCGGAGCGCTCGATGGCCTCGATGACCTGGTCGACGAGCGCGTCGTCGACGGCGGCCTCGATCTTCACCTTGGGCAGGAAGTCCACGACGTACTCGGCGCCGCGGTACAGCTCCGTGTGGCCTTTCTGGCGGCCGAAGCCCTTCACTTCGGTCACCGTGATGCCCTGCACGCCGATCGCGCTCAGGGCCTCACGCACTTCGTCGAGCTTGAAGGGCTTCACGACGGCAGTCACCATCTTCATGGTCTATCTCCAGGCTGGCGGGCGCCCGTCGCGCCCGCTTCTTTTGAACGGGAGGGCCCGGGGTCGCCGGGCCCGCGGGAGGAAAGTCAGAACGAGTACTTGACGCCGGCGACGACGCCGGTGCGGCCGGTGAACTTGCCGCCGGAGGTCGCGTACCAGACCTTGTCCGCGTCGGTGGCGACGAGTTGCAGCGAGGCCGACAGGCCCTTGCCGAAGTCCTTGCCCAGCGTCACCGAGTAGTCGGTGTAGGAGACGTTGTTGGCCTTCGAGAAGCTGCCGGTGACGTTCTGGTAGCCGACGTGCGGCGTCAGGGTGAAGCCCGAGCCGAGGTCGAAGTT
The DNA here is from genome assembly GCA_035634455.1 of Burkholderiaceae bacterium. Classification (GTDB taxonomy): domain Bacteria; phylum Pseudomonadota; class Gammaproteobacteria; order Burkholderiales; family Burkholderiaceae_C; genus Scleromatobacter. The sequence continues at coordinate 1,807 of DASQCX010000960.1, read as the reverse complement.
GGCGCTCAGGTCGTAGTACTGGCTGCCCTTGCTCTTGGGAACGCCGAACAGCGGCGTCGCGGAGATCGAGACCTTGCCGGTGAACACGCCGTAGGTCAGCGCGCCGTAGAACTCGCCGGTGTCCGGGTTGGACATGCCGATCTCGTGGAACTTCTCGCCGACGTACACGTAGGCCAGCACGCCGACGTCATAGGACAGCGTGTCCTTGATGATGTCGCCCTTGGTGCCGCCGTACAGGTCCCACTCGAGCGGAGCGCCCTTTTCGTCGACCGGGACGAACCCCGTGGTACCGGCGCCGGCGTTGTTGTAGATCTTCATCGAGTCCTTGACCCAGCTGATCGTGGACAGCCAGGTGCCGGCGTAGAACGGGCCGTTCGCGTAATCGGCGCCGCCTTGCAGGGCGGGTTTCATCTTCGACTGCGAGATGCCGCGGTAGCGGTAGTCCGTCACCGCGCCGATGTTGAACGTCAGCGGGCTGGCCGCGGGCGCGTCGTCCGCGAAGGCGACGGCGGGGCCACCGATGGCGGCAAGGACGGCGACGGTGGCAAGCGCGGTTTTCTTCATCTGGGAGCTCCGGGTGGTGGTTTGGATGGGGAAAGGTCGGACTTCTTGTCGGACACCGCTGACGCAGGTTCCGTGCCACGCCGTCGAGTCGGCAAGCACGGCGACAGGCGCCTCGCGCGCGCATGCGTGACGCGCGGCGGACGCGCGCGTTCCGGTCCGGCGGCGCTTGGCACGGCCGGACGCAGGGCCTGCCGGCAACGCGCTACCGGAGGCGCCCGGGGCTCCGGACAGGAGATGGCCCTGGCGCCCGACGACGTACGGGAAGGAGTTGCACCACGGCGGTGCATTTTTCCGCGGCGCGCACACGCGCGCCGCACCCGGATGGCGCGTCAAAGGACGGCGAAATCGCGGCGCGGGCGCCGGTGGTGCGCGCCGCGGGCTCGCAGAATGGAAAGCGGCCTGTTCGAGCCGCTCGCCGGCCTGCAGCCGTCGGATTTCGAAATGGGGCCATGCAATTTGCGCGCCAACTGTGGCGGGCTGCCCTGCGCGCCACTATGGCCCCTTTTAATCGTTCGCGACCCTCCGCCGCATGACCCTCGCCGTCATCCATACCCGCGCCCTCGTCGGGCTGCACGCGCCCGAGGTCGTCGTCGAAGTCCACCTCGCCAACGGCCTGCCCAGCTTCACGCTGGTGGGGCTGGCCGACACCGAGGTCAAGGAGGCCCGCGAGCGCGTGCGGGCTGCGCTGGCGCACAGCGGCTTCGCCTTCCCCCACAACAAGCGCATCACGGTCAACCTGGCGCCGGCCGACCTGCCCAAGGAGTCCGGCCGCTTCGACTTGCCCATCGCGCTGGGCGTGCTCGCCGCGCAGGGCCTGCTCGATGCGGCGCGGCTCGCGCGCTGCGAGTTCGCGGGCGAGCTGTCGCTGGCCGGCGAGCTGCGGCCCGTGCGCGGCGCGCTCGCGCTGGCGCTGGCCGTGCGCGAGGGCGGCTGCGTGCGTCGGCTGGTGCTGCCGGCGGCGAGCGCGGCGGAGGCGGCGCGGGTCGCGGGCGTCGACGTGCGCGCGGCGCGCAATCTCGGGGACGTCGTCCGGGCCTTCGTGCCCGGCGACGGCGACGACGCGGCCGCGCGCGAGCTGCCCGGCCCGGCGGGCGGGCGCGAGGTCGAGCCGGCGCCGCTGCCCGACCTCGCGGACGTCAAGGGTCAGGCCGGCGCGCGCCGCGCGCTCGAGGTGGCCGCCGCCGGCGCTCACGGGCTGCTGCTGATCGGGCCGCCGGGCGCGGGCAAGTCCATGCTCGCCGAG
>DASQCX010000959.1:0-4123 GCA_035634455.1 Burkholderiaceae bacterium | reverse complement strand
TCATGTCGAAGAAGTCCAGGTTGTTCTTCGACTGCTTCATCTTGTCGAGGATGAACTCCATCGCCTCGATCTCGTCCATCGAGTAGAGAAGCTTGCGGAGGATCCAGCTCTTTTGCAGGATCTCGGGCTTGAGCAGCAGTTCCTCGCGGCGCGTGCCGGACTTGTTGATCAGGATCGACGGGTAGACGCGCTTCTCGGCCATGCGGCGATCCAGGTGGATTTCGCAGTTGCCGGTGCCCTTGAACTCCTCGTAGATGACTTCGTCCATCTTCGAGCCGGTGTCGATCAGCGCGGTGCCGATGATGGTGAGCGAGCCGCCTTCCTCGACGTTGCGCGCCGCGCCGAAGAAGCGCTTGGGGCGCTGCAGCGCGTTGGCGTCGACGCCGCCGGACAGCACCTTGCCGGACGAGGGCAGCACGTTGTTGTAGGCGCGGGCCAGGCGGGTGATCGAGTCCAGCAGGATCACCACGTCCTTCTTCATCTCGACCAGGCGCTTGGCGCGCTCGATCACCATCTCGGCGACCTGCACGTGGCGCGCGGCCGGCTCGTCGAAGGTGGAGCTGATGACCTCGCCGCGCACGGTGCGCTGCATCTCGGTCACTTCTTCCGGGCGCTCGTCGACGAGCAGCACGATCAGGTGGATCTCGGGATGATTGGCGACCAGCGCGTGCGCGATGCTCTTCATCATCTCGGTCTTGCCCGTCTTGGGCTGGGCGACGATCAGCGCCCGCTGGCCTTTGCCGATCGGCGCGATCAGGTCGATGATGCGGCTGGTGATGTTCTCCTCGCCGCGGATGTCGCGTTCGAGCTTGAAGCACTCCTTGGGGAAGAGCGGCGTCAGGTTCTCGAACATGATCTTGTGCTTGCTCTCCTCGGGCGTGACGCCGTTGACGCGGTCGACCTTGACCAGCGCGAAGTAGCGTTCACCGTCTTTGGGCACGCGCACCTCGCCCTCGATCATGTCGCCGGTGTGCAGGTTGAAGCGGCGGATCTGGCTGGGGCTGAGGTAGATGTCGTCGGTCGACGCCATGTAGCTCTCGTCGATGGCGCGCAGGAAGCCGAAGCCGTCCGGCAGCACTTCGAGCACGCCGTCGCCGAACACCTGTTCGCCGCCCTTGGCGCGCTTCTTCATGATCGCGAACATCAGCTCCTGCTTGCGCAGGCGGGCCACGTTGTCGATCTCGAGGGCTTCGCCCATCGTGATCAGCGCACCGATGTGCATGGCCTTCAGTTCGGAAAGATGCATTGTTTTTTCACCCTGGGGTGTGAGCCGCGGCGTGGAAAGATCGCCGGACGGCTGGCCCGGCCTGCTGCAAGTGCGCCTCGTGCTGGCCGATCCGGGCAACCAGTGCGCGCGGGGTATGCGTGCGCTGGCCGGGTCGAGGCCGTCGGGGCGACGTGAAACGGTTGGGGCTTGGGACGAATCGCCGAAACCGCGCGCCGGAACCCGCCGGACTGCGGCGGAACTCAGGGCGCGGGGGCGCTACCTTGACTCGGTGCGGGCGCCTTGGCTCGTCGGAGCGGGGCGCCGGTTCCTGCACCGGTCAGGGCCGATTATAGGGGGCGGCGGCGGACGCCCGTCAACTGCGCGTCGACGAACGCCCGGCGGGGGCCGCCATCAGGCCAGGTGGCCTTCGAGGAATGCCGTCAGCTGCGACTTGGACAGCGCGCCGACCTTGGTCGCCGCGAGCTGGCCGTCCTTGAACAGCATCAGGGTCGGGATGCCGCGGATGCCGAACTTGGCGGGCACGTCGCGGTTGTCGTCGACGTTCATCTTGGCGATCTGCAGGCGCGGGCCATAGTCCTTGGCGACTTCCTCGAGGATCGGGGCGATCGCCTTGCAGGGGCCGCACCACTCCGCCCAGTAGTCCACCAGCACCGGGGTGCCGGACTTGAGGACGTCGGCCTCGAAGGACGCGTCGGAGATGTGTTTGATTGCTTCGCTGCTCATGCGTTTTCCTTGGGGCACCGGCGGCGGGCGTTCATCGGGAAACGCGCGTTGCCCGTCGCTGGTGAAAAGATTCTGACACAACCGCCCGGCCCCGGCGGGGGTGGGGCCGGGTGGCCGCGCCCGGTTTCCCGCTCATGGTGGAGTTGGTGGCTGAAACCTGAAATGGAAGGCCCGTCGACAGGATTCTGAAAACTTTAGGGCTGCCCGACAGTGAATTACGCATCGTTTTCGCCCCTGTTTCGCCCGCCGGGCTCCTTCGGGCAGGGTTCCAATCGACCGATCCTTCCGTCATTGCGTTCATGGTCGACACCGTTCCTCCCACCGCCGCCCCCGCGGCCGCGCCCCAGCGCGCGGTGCGCCTGCTCGGCCGCTACCAGCTGCTGCGCCTGCTCGGCAAGAGCGCGCAGACGATGCTGTGGCTGGCCTCGGACACCCGCGGCGACGTCGAGGTCATGCTGGCGATGCCGCGCGCGCGCCCGGCCGACCCGGACGCCCTGGGCGCCTGGCTGGCCCGCGTCACCCGCACCGGCCGCCTGAAGCACCCGAAGCTGGCGCGCGTGCTGGACGTCGGCGAGCACGAGCGCTGGCCCTATGCCGTCTACGAGCGCGAGCAGTTCGTCACCTGGGGCGAGAAGCTGACGTCCAGGGGCCTGCCCGCGCCCGAGCTGACCCAGTGGAGCGTGCAGGTGCTGCAGGGCCTGGCGTTCGCGCACGAGGCCGGCTCGGCGCACCGCGACCTGCAGCCGTATTCGCTGCTGGTGGACGACGCCGGCAACGTCAAGCTGCTGGGCCTGGAGATCGTCGACGCGCACTCGTTCGCGACCTCCTTCATCGCAGTCTCGCACGACGCCGACGCCCAGCAGGCCGCGATGGACGAGCGCCGCATGCAGCGGCTGGCCGCCGAGATCGACGTGCTGTCCTTCGGCCTGGTGATGCACCAGGTGCTGGCCGGCGCCGCGCCGCTGGACGAGCCGGACATCGCCCGCGTCGTGGGCCGCCTGCCGCCGTTCGGCCACGAGATGGTGCGCCTGCCGTGGACGGTGCCGCACCCGATCCCCGAGCCGCTGCGCGCCATCGTCAACCGCGCCACCGACCGCCAGGAGCGCCAGCGCTATCGCAGCGCACGCACCTTCGAGCGCGCCCTGGAAGGCTGGCTGCAGGCCACCGCCGACCAGGACGCGGGCCCGATCACGCTGCTGCTCGGACGCATGCGCAGCGTCGGCCTGCTGCCGGCGATGCCCGGCGGCGCCGACCGCGCCGCGCGCCTGGCGCTGCTGGAGACGGGCCACACGCACGAGCTGTCCAGCGTCGTGCTGCAGGACTTCGCGCTGTCGTTCGAGCTGGTGCGCATGGTCAACTTCGCGCAGTCGCAGGCCGGCCACGGCGGCAGCGGCGCCGTGCTGGCGATCCACCGCGCGATCGCGATGGTGGGGCTGGACGGCGTGCGCCAGGCCGCGCTGTCGCTGCGCCCGTGGCCCGGGCCGCTCAGCGACGAGGCCGCCAACGCGCTGACGGCGCTGATCCTGCGCGTCAAGCGCGCGGGCAACATCGCCCGCGCGCTGCAGCCCGCCGGCTACGACCAGGAGGTGGTGTTCCTCATCACCGCGCTGCAGAACCTCGGCTGGCTCGTCGTGCAGTACCACTTCCCCGACGAGGCCGCGCAGATCCGCCGCCTGATGCAGCCGGTGGCGTCGCGCAAGGAAGGCGAACCCGACGAGCCGGGCATGTCCGGCGAGGGCGCGTCCTTCGCGGTGCTGGGCGTCGACATCGACGCGCTGGGCGCCGCCGTGATGCACCACTGGGGCCTGGACGGCGGCGTGCAGCACATGGTGCGCCGCGCCCCGCCCACGGGCCCGATCCACACGCCGACGTCCGACGTCGACATGCTGCGCCTGGTGGCCAGCTGCGCCAACGACGTGCTCGACGCGGTGGCGCTGCCGTCGCGCCAGTCGGTCGCGGCGCTGCAGCGCGTGGCGCAGCGCTATGGCCGCGCGCTGAACGTCACGCTCAAGGACATCCAGGACGCGATCCAGCCCCAGGCCAGACAGCCGGATCGGACGGACGCGTGACGCGCGCACCGCGTCGCCTGGGCGCGCCCGTGCGCGTGACGCGCGGGGGCGTGCGATGAGCGCCGTGCCCATGGCCGCGCGCAGCGGGGCGCGCCGGGTCGGC
>DASQCX010000958.1:0-1541 GCA_035634455.1 Burkholderiaceae bacterium | reverse complement strand
GTCGCGGGATCGCCTTCGCCGTCCGGCTTGGCAAAATCGCGGGCGATCCGAATGCACCGGGCGGATGCCGGCCTCCTGCGGGAACGGCGGCTCGCTCCGTTCCCGCGGCGCGATCGCCATGAGCGGTCGCCGTCGCCTGCCTGTCGCTTCACCGCCTGCCTGCCGCCATGAACGCCGTTCCCCAATCGATTCCCGACGCCCCGCCGGCCACCGGCGCCGGGCCGACGGCGGCGTTCGCGCACGGGGGCGCGCCGCGGACGACGTCCGACTACCACGGCTTCCGGCTCGCCTCGCACTTCCAGCCGATCTTCAGCCTGACGCACCACCGCGTCGTCGGCCACGAGGCGCTGCTGCGCGCCACCGCGCTGCCCGGCGGCGCGGCGGTGGCGCCGATGGATCTGTTCGCGCACGCCGACGGCGACGCGGCGCGCGTGGCGCTGGACCGCGCCGCGCTGATGCAGCACCTGGCCGCCTATGCCGGGCGCGACGCCAACGAGTGGCTGTTCCTGAACATGCATCCGCGCTCGCTGGTGTCGCCGGCCGGCGCGGGCATCCGCGAGATCGCCGATGCGCTCGCGGCGCACGGGCTGCGGCCGGGCCAGGTCGTCATCGAGGTGCTGGAGTCGACCCTGCCCGACGACCCCGACTTCGACCGCCGCATCGACGAGCTGCGCGAGCTCGGCTGCCTCGTCTCGCTGGACGACTTCGGCGCCGGCCACTCCAACTTCGACCGCGTGTTCCGGCTGCGGCCCGAGATCGTCAAGCTCGACCGCAGCGTGGTCATGCGCGCCGAGGTCGACGCGCACGCGCGGCGCATCGCGGCGCAGATGGTGTCGCTGCTGCACGAGTGCGGCTGCCTGGTGCTGATGGAAGGCATCGAGACGGACGAGGGCGCGTACATCGCGCTGCGTTGCGACGTCGACTTCGTGCAGGGCTACCACTTCGGCCGTCCCGCGCCGGGCCTGGCCGGCATGACGGGGCTGCACGCGCTGCGCGCCGCCTGGGATCGCTTCGACCGCCAGTCGGTCAGCGACGACCGGCTGTGGCAGGAGCAGATGTCGCCCTACAAGCAGTCGATCGAGCTGGCCAGCGTGCTGCTGGCGGGCGGTGCCTCGATGGACGAGGCCTGCCGGCGCTTCCTCTCGCAGCCGGGCGCGGAGATGTGCTACCTGCTGGATCGCCAGGGGCGCCAGGTGGTGGGCAACGCGTTCCGCGAGGGGCTGGCGCACCAGCAGATCGAGCGCGTCGAGCGCTTCGGGCCGCTGCAGGACACGCGCCACGCGCGCTGGTCGCGCCGCGCCTACTTCCGCAACGCCGAGGCCGCGCCCAACTTCGCGCAGGTCACGCGGCCGTACATGGCGCTGCAGGGCACGCGCATGTGCGTCACGGTGTCGATCCAGTTCGACATGGGCGGGCGCTCGCTGATCCTGTGCGGGGACGCGTCGCTCTAGTGAGGACGCGGGGCCGCTTGCGCGCCACGGCGCGCGAACTGCGGCAGGATCCGGGGTGCGGCGGGCCGTCCGTCGCTGGTCGAAAGGAAG
>DASQCX010000957.1:0-4550 GCA_035634455.1 Burkholderiaceae bacterium | reverse complement strand
TGTTGCTGGTGGTGGCGGGCAGGCCGAACACCTTGCGGTCGACGTGCTCGAGCGTGATGCGCGCCTTCGACAGCGAGTTGTAGCCCAGCGCCAGCGTGGCCTGGTGCAGCGACTGCTCGTGCACGCGCACGTTCACCGTCGCGTGCGAGGCCTGCGCCGGATCGGGGTCGTAGACGACGGCGACCTGGTCGAACAGGCCGGTCTTCTGCAGCCGGTCCTGGTAGTCGAGCAGGCGCTTCTGCGTCAGCGGCGCGCCGGTGCCGAAGCCGGCCAGCAGCCGCACGTTGCGCTCGGGCTGGCGCTCCAGGCCGTCGATGACGAAGTCGCCGGCGACGAAGCGCGGGCCGGCGTCGGCCACCAGGAACACGCGCGCCTTGTTGGTGGCGGGGTCGACCTGCGCGGCGGTGGCGGTCCACTGCGCGGCGGCGTAGCCCTCGGCGCGCAGCGCGGCCAGCGTCTGCGCCTTGGCGTCGTCCCAGTTGCCGTTGCGGAACACCTGGCCGGGCTGCAGCGCCCAGTCGGCGCGCAGCCTCGCCTCGAAGTCGAGCGCCTGGCGTTCGCCGCTCTCGGCGGCGCGCGCGAGGTCGCCGTCGAACTCCAGCGTGAAGCGGCCGACGGTGGCGGGCTCGCCGGGCACGAGGCTGATGAGGATGCGGTGCGCGTCCTTCGGGTCGGCCGCCACCGTGACCTCGGCGCGGAAGTAGCCCTCGGTCTGCGCCAGCGCGCGGCCCTGCGCCGGCGCGGCGGCGACCAGGCGCGCCCATTCGGTGTCGTCCAGGCTGTCGGCCTCGGGCAGGCGCGCGGCGCGCTCGATGTCGAGGTTCTTCTCCAGCAGCGCCTTGAACGGCGAGGGCGCGTCGACGACGAGCTCGCGCGTGGCCGCGCGCGCGGGCGCCGCGCACGCGAGCACGGTCGCGCAGGCGAGCCCGTGCGCGAGCAGGCGCGCGCGCGGGCCCGGGGCCGACAGTCGCAGGAGAGGAACGCGCGAGACGCCCGCCGCCGTCATTTCGTCAGGAGACGCATCGCGCCCTCCAACCCCTGCAGGGTCAGCGGGAACATGCGGTGGCCGACGAGCTGCTCGATCAGCGAGATGCTTTGCCGGTACTGCCACACGCCCTGCGGCTCCGGGTTGATCCAGCAGTGCTTGGGGAACGCGTGCGTGAGGCGCTGGATCCACTCGGCGCCGGGCTCGGCGTTGTTGTACTCGACGCTGCCGCCCGGCTGCAGGATCTCGTACGGGCTCATCGTGGCGTCGCCGATGAAGATCAGCCGGTAGTCCTTGTTGTACTTGCGGATGACGTCCCAGGTGGCGTGCTTCTCGGAGAAGCGGCGGCGGTTGTTCTTCCACACGAAGTCGTAGACGCAGTTGTGGAAGTAGTAGAACTCGAGGTGCTTGAACTCGCTCTTGGCGGCCGAGAACATCTCCTCGACGCGGTGGATGTGCTCGTCCATCGTGCCGCCGACGTCCATCAGCAGCAGCACCTTGACCTTGTTGTGGCGCTCGGGCTGCATCTTGATGTCGAGCATGCCCGCGGCCGCGGCGGTGGCGTGGATGGTGTCGTCGAGCGCCAGTTCGAGATCGGCGCCCTCGCGCGCGAAGCGGCGCAGGCGGCGCAGCGCGACCTTGATGTTGCGCGTGCCCAGTTCCAGCGAGTCGTCGTAGTCGCGGTAGGCGCGCTGCTCCCACACCTTGACGGCGCTGCGGTTCTTGCCCGCGCCGCCGATGCGGATCCCCTGCGGGTTGTAGCCGCCGTGGCCGAACGGCGAGGTGCCGCCGGTGCCGATCCACTTGTTGCCGCCCTCGTGGCGGCCCTTCTGTTCCTCGAGGCGCTTGCGCAGCGTCTCCATCAGCTCGTCCCAGCCCATCGCGGCGATGGCGGCCTTCTGCTCGGGCGTGAGCTCGCGCTCGATGAGCTGGCGCAGCCAGTCCTCGGGGATCTCCTTGGACTCGGTCAGCCTGGCGACGCCGTTGAAAAAGGCGCCGAAGGCCTTGTCGAAGCGGTCGAAGTGGGCCTCGTCCTTGACCAGCGTGGCGCGCGCGAGGAAGTAGAAGTCGTCGATCGACGGGCCGATGACGCCCGCCTTGAGCGCCTCCAGCAGCGTCAGGTACTCCTTGACGGAGACGGGCAGCCGGGCCTCGCGCAGCGTGTAGAAGAAGGGGATCAGCATGGGCGAGGAGGGCGGGCGGACGTCGGCTGGAGCGTGAAGCGTATCACCGTTGGACCGCCGCGTCGGGGGGCAGGGCTCAAGGTCGGCGGCGGACTGCCGATGAGATGGCATGGATGCGGGGCCGCGACGCCGGAGGCGCGCGTCCGCCCCGAGACTTGGAGACAAGACGATGAATTTCCTCAGCCGCATGCGCATCGGCGGTCGCCTCACCTTCGCGTTCGCCGTCGTGGTGGCGCTGACGGCCCTGTCCGCCGCGTTCAGCCTGTGGCGCCTGGTCGAGGTCAAGTCGGCCGCGGTCGAGCTGACCTCCGTCCAGGCCGAGCGCAATTCGCTGGCGTTCCGCTGGCGCCAGAACGTGTCCGTCAACGGCGGGCGCGCGGCGATGCTGGCGATGATCGCCGACGCCACGCTGGCCGAGCCGCTGAAGGCCAAGGTCAAGGCGACCAGTGCCGAGACCTCGGTGATCCAGAAGCGCTTCGCCGAGCTCGAGACGACGCCGCAGGGCCTGGCCCTGCAGGCCAGGCTGGGCGAGATCCGCGGGCGCTACCTGACCGGCCGCGAGGCGCTGGAGAAGGCCGCCGCCGACACCAGCGGCTCGATCGCCGCCGCCATCGCCAAGGGCCAGGCCAACAACGCCTTCAACGCCATCTGCGAGGAGTACATCGGCCTGGGCGACCAGCTGGTGGACTACGAGCAGAAGCGCGCGGAGGGCGAGGGCGCGGCCATCGTCGCCGCCGTCAACGCCACCAGCCTGGTGTGCGTCGTGTCGGCCGTGGTCAGCGTGCTGTTCTCGATCGGCCTGGGCCTGCTGATCACGCGCAGCATCGTCGCCCCGGTCAAGGCCGCGCAGAAGGCCGCCGACCGCATCGCCGCGGGCGACCTCACGGCCGACTGCCGCGCCGTCGGCAGCGACGAGCCGGCGCAGCTGGTTCGCTCGCTGGCGCGCATGCAGGAGGCGCTGATCCGCATCGTGCGCGAGATCCGCAGCTCGACCGAGCAGATCCAGGTCGCCAGCACCGAGGTGGCCAGCGGCAACCAGGACCTCAGCGCGCGCACCGAGCAGACCGCCGGCAGCCTGCAGCAGGCCGCCAGCTCGATGGACGAGCTCAGCAGCACCATGCGCCACAGCGCCGACGCCGCCAGCCAGGCGCACGGCCTCGCGGCGTCGGCCTCCGAGATCGCCGCGCGCGGCGGCCGCGTGGTGTCGCAGGTCGTCTCGACGATGGACGAGATCAACGCGAGCTCGCGCAAGATCGCCGACATCATCGGCGTGATCGACGGCATCGCGTTCCAGACCAACATCCTCGCGCTGAACGCGGCGGTCGAGGCCGCGCGCGCCGGCGAGCAGGGCCGCGGCTTCGCGGTCGTCGCCGGCGAGGTGCGCAGCCTGGCGCAGCGCTCGGCCGATGCGGCCAAGGAGATCAAGGCGCTGATCGGCGCCTCGGTCGACCGCGTCGAGAGCGGCGCGCGCCTGGTGCAGGACGCCGGCTCGACGATGGACGAGATCGTCGGCGCCGTGCGCCGCGTCAGCGAGGTGCTGGGCGAGATCACCACCGCCGCCAGCGAGCAGGCCGGCGGCATCCAGTCGGTCAACGAGGCCGTCAACAGCGTCGACCAGATGACGCAGCAGAACGCGGCGCTGGTCGAGCAGTCCGCGGCGGCCGCCGAATCGATGCGCGACCAGGCCGGCAAGCTGGCGCGCACCGTCGAGCAGTTCAGGACCTGAGCCGGGCTCCCGCGAACCGGAGGGCGCACGCCGGCAGGCGCTGCGCCCGCTGTCTTTCCGACGCGGCGCGGCGACCGCGCTAGAGTGCGTTCCGACATCGAACCGGAGTCTCCCCATGCGCTCGTCGGCCTGCGTCCTCGCGCTCGGTCTTCTCGTCCTCGCCGGCTGCGCCCAGCGGCCGCTCGCCGATCCGGCGCCCGCGCCCCAGGCGTCCGCGGTCCGCGGGCGCTCGTGCGACCCCGTCGCCTTCGGCGCGCGAGCCGACGGCGTCGCCAAGGACACCGCGGCGATCCAGGCTGCCATCGACGCGTGCGCGACGGATGCCGGCGGCACGGTCGTCCTGCGGCGCGGCGTGTTCCTGTCCGGCACGATCCGGCTGCGCAGCCACGTCACGCTGCGCGTCGAGGCGGGCGCGACGCTGCGCGGCAGCCAGGACGACGCCGACTACCCGCTGCTGAACCCGCCCGTCGTCAACACCCAGCTGGCCGACACGCGGCACGCGCTGGTCTACGCCGAGAGCGCCACCGCCGTGCGCATCGAGGGCGGCGGCACGATCGACGGCAACGCCGACATCGACAAGTGGCGCGGCATGGCGCGTCCCGAGGGACGGCGGCCGATGGCGATCTTCACGGCGCTGTCCAAGGATGTCGCGATC
>DASQCX010000956.1:0-4637 GCA_035634455.1 Burkholderiaceae bacterium | reverse complement strand
CGCGCACGAGATCGCGGCGCGCACCTTCACGCCCGCCGCCTTGGCCGCGGCCACGACCGGCGCGAAGCGGTCGATGGACTCGGCGATCGAGCAGTTGATGTTCTTCTGGCTGAACGCCTCGCTGGCGGCGCCGAACACGACGATCTCGTCGGGCCTGGTCGCGACCGCGGCCTCCCAGCCCTTCATGTTGGGCGTCAGCACCGAGTAGCGCACGCCGGGCTTGCGCACGATGCCGGCCATGACGTCGAGCGCGTCGGCCATCTGCGGCACCCACTTCGGGCTGACGAAGCTGGTGACCTCGATCTCGCGCAGGCCGGCGTCCTGCAGCATCCCGACCAGCGCGATCTTGTCGGCGGCGGGGACGTGGTTCTTCTCGTTCTGCAGGCCGTCGCGCGGGCCGACGTCGACGATCTTGACGAACTCGGGCAGCTTCGCCATTTCAGTCACTCCAGTGTGAGCAGTTCGCCGCCTTCGCTGACCTGGTCACCCGGCGCGAACAGCAGCTCGGCCACGGTGCCGTCGCGCGGCGCCGCGATGGTGTGCTCCATTTTCATCGCTTCGAGAACCGCCAGCGGCTGTCCGGTCTTGATGGCGTCGCCCTTCTTGACGAGATAGGCGATGACCTTGCCGGGCATCGGGGCGGTCAGGCGTCCGGCCTCGGCGTGGCCCTCGCCGGCGTGCGACAGCGTGTCGACGACCGTCACCTGCGCGCTGCCCGCCGGCGCGAACACATAGACCTGCTCGCCGAGCTGGTAGACGCTCAGCGCGAAGCGGCGCGTGTCGGCGCCGTGGCCCAGCGTGACGTCGTGGCGGTCGTCGCCGAGCGCGCGCGACTCGAAGGCGACGGCATGGTCGCCGACCTTCAGCAGCGCGCCGCCGTCGTGGCGCGACTCCAGCAGCGCCTGCAGCGACTCGCCCTGCCACTCGAGGTCGAAGCGGCGCACGGAGGCGCCATACATGCGCCAGCCATCGCGCTTCGACCAGGGATCCGCACCGACCGTCGAGTCCTCCAGCGCGATCGCGCGCGCCGCGACACCCGCGGCGACGACATCCAGCGGCAGCCCCGGCTGCCCGAACAACGCGGCGCGCTCGCGCTCGATCAGCGCGGTGTCGAGGTTCGCGCCCGCGAACGAGGCCGTCTTCGCGACGCGGCGCAGGAAGGCCACGTTGTTGACGACGCCCGCGATGTGCGTGCCAGCCAGCGCCGCATCCAGTCGCGCCAGCGCCTGTTCGCGATCCTCGCCCCAGACGATCAGCTTGGCGATCATCGAGTCGTAGTACGGCGTGATCGCGTCGCCCTCGTCGACGCCGGTGTCCACGCGCACCGGCGCCGGGTCGTGGAAGCCCGCGCCGTCCGCGTTGCGGCGGAACTCGACGTGCTCCGGCCACTCGAGCACCGACAGCGTGCCGGTGGCCGGCAGGAAGTTGGCCTCGGGGTTCTCGGCGCAGATGCGCGCCTCGATCGCGTGGCCGCGGATCTTCAGGTCGTCCTGCGTGGCCGGCAGCGGTTCGCCGGCCGCGACGCGCAGCTGCCACTCGACGAGGTCGTGCCCGCTGATCGCCTCCGTCACCGGATGCTCCACCTGCAGCCGCGTGTTCATCTCCATGAAGTAGAAGCGGCCGTCCTGCTCCGCGATGAACTCCACCGTGCCAGCGCCGACGTAGTTGACGGCGCGCGCGGCGGCCACGGCGGCCTCGCCCATCTCGCGGCGGCGCTCCGGCGTCATGCCCGGCGCGGGCGCTTCCTCCAGCACCTTCTGGTGGCGGCGCTGGACCGAGCAGTCACGCTCGAACAGGTAGACGCCGTTGCCATGGGTGTCGAAGAACACCTGGATCTCGACGTGGCGCGGGCGCTGGACGTAGCGCTCGACCAGCACCGCGTCGTCGCCAAAGCTGTTGATCGCCTCGCGCTTGCACGAGGCCAGCGCGGCGTCGAACTCGTCGCCCGCCGACACGATGCGCATGCCCTTGCCGCCGCCGCCCGCGCTCGCCTTGATCAGCACCGGGTAGCCGATGCGGTCGGCCTCGCGCCTGAGCAGCGCGGGATCCTGGTCGGCGCCGTGGTAACCGGGCACGAGGCGCACGCCGGCCTTCTCCATCAGCTGCTTGGACTCGGCCTTCAGGCCCATCGCGCGGATCGCCGACGGCGGCGGTCCGATGAAGGCGATGCCGGCGTCGGCGCAGGCCTGCGCGAAGTCCTCGTTCTCGCTGAGGAAGCCGTAACCCGGATGCACGGCCTGCGCGCCGGTGGCCTTCGCGGCCTCGATGATGCGCTCCCAGCGCAGGTAGCTGTCGCGCGGCGCGGCCTCGCCGATGCGCACGGCCTCGTCGCAGGCGGCGACGTGGCGCGCGTCGGCGTCGGCATCGGAATAGACGGCCACCGTCTTCACGCCGAGGCGGCGGGCCGTCGCCGCGACGCGGCAGGCGATCTCGCCCCGGTTTGCGATCAGGATCTTGTTGAACATGTCTCGTCCTTGGACTTCTCTAGCTCGGGAATTCAGGCGGGCCGGCCCAGCAGCCGCCGCGTCAATGCGCGCAGGAAACGGAACAGCACGACGGTGATGCCCACCATGGTCACGACGACCACGGCCAGCACCACCGCGAACACGGCCGGGTGCGACAGCGAGAGCCACAGCATCGCGGGCACCGACAGGTCGGACACCAGCGAGACGCCGGCGTGCGTGACCGGCTCCGGCAGCGTGGTCAGCGAGGCCGTCGTCGTGGTCTTGGCCACGTGGCTGGTGGCCGCCAGCGCGCCGCCGGCCAGCGCCGCGACCAGCGTCCACTGCGCCTGGTCGCCGCCGAACGCGGCCGCCGCCAGCACGGCGCCGCCGGGCACGCGCAGCAGCGTGTGCAGGCCGTCCCAGAACGCGTTGACGGCGGGGATCTTGTCGGCGACGAACTCGATCGTCGCGAGCACGCCGCTGGCGACTAGCAGCAGCGGCGACTGCAGAACGTGCAGGCCCGGCGGCAGCGCCACCCAGCCGAGCGCGCCGGCCAGGCCGGTCAGGAACACGACCAGGTACAGCCGCACGCCGCTCGCCCATCCCAGCGCCGCGGCGAGCGCGACCAAATGCGCGGTGTCCAGATCGGGAGGCGTCATGGCGGAGCCCTCGTGTTCAGTCGGCCAGCCAGGACGGCTTGCGCTTGTTCAGGAACGCCTGCACGCCTTCCTTGCCCTCGGCGCTGGCGCGGATGTCGGCGATGCGGCGTGCGGTATCCGAGCGCAGCGCGTCGTCGACCGGGCGCGCAGCGACGTCGTGGACCAGCGCCTTGCACGCGCGCACGGCGGCCGGCCCGTTGGCCACGAGCGCGGCGACGAGCTCGTCAACCTTGGCGTCCAGCGCCTCGGCCGCCACCACTTCGTGCACGAAGCCGAGCGCGTGGGCGCGCGCCGCGTCGAAGCGCTCGGCGGTGGTGAAGTAGCGGCGCGACGCCTGCTCGCCGAGCGCCTTGACGACGTACGGCCCGATGGTGGCCGGCAGCAGCCCCAGCTTGGCCTCGCTGAGGCAGAAGTTGACGCCCTCGGCCGCGACGAGGATGTCGCACACCGCGGCCAGGCCGACGCCGCCGGCGTAGCAGTCGCCGTGCACGCGGCCGATGACGGGCACCGGGCACGACCAGATCGCGTAGAGCATGTCGGCCAGCGCCTGCGCGTCGGTACGGTTCTGCTCCCAGGTGTAGTCGGCCATCGCGCGCATCCACGTGAGGTCGGCGCCCGCGCAGAACGCCTTGCCGTGGCCGCCCAGCACCACCGCGCGCAGCGAGGCGTCGGCCGCGAAGCCGGCGAAGGCCGCGGTGAGCTCGGCGATCACCGCGTCGTTGAACGCGTTGCGCACGTCAGGGCGATTCAGGAACACGCGGGCGACGGCGCCGTCGCGGGAGATCTGCAGGGTGGCGGTCATCGGCGTCGGGCTCAGTTCTTCGCTGGCGCGGACGAAGGCACCGGCGGCAGGGGCTGGAAGGTGGGCGGAGGCGGTGGCGGCACGACATCGGCCGGCGCCGGCGGCGCGATCGGGGGCACCGGCGGCGCCACGGCCGGGGCCGGCGGCGGCGACACCGCGGGCGCCTCGGACGCCGGCGCCGTCACGACCGGCCCGACCGAGAGCTGCGCACGCAGCGTCACCGCGGCCTTGAGCGCGCCGGCGTGGCACTCGAAGTGCGTCGGGTCGTCGAAGACCTTGCCCTCGTAGTTCGACACGACGCCGACGATGGCCGTGGCGCGCGCGCCGCGGGCCGCGAAGGCGAGCTGCGTGATCGCGTCCTCGAAGGCGCGGGCGCACAGGTCGTGGTCGGACGGGCGCACGCTGTCGTCCTGGCCGACGTCGTGCACCCGGGTCGTGCCCACGCCCTTGACGACGACGTCGCGGCGGACGAGGTTGGCGCCGCGCGCGCTGTCGCCGCCGAAGCGCAGGTCGAGGTTGCCGAGGATCTCGTGGGCGCGCGACACGCGCATCGTGTCGGGCACCGACTCCATCAGCCGCTTGTTGCGCGCCTGCGCGGACGGCGCGAGGGCCATCAGCGCGGCGACGACGGCGACGGACGCGGCACGCGCCAGGATCGGCGGGATGCGAAGCGGGTTCATGGGCAGCTCCTTTCCGGCTCGACGGCCGCGAACACGGTCCGACGGCCCGGCA
>DASQCX010000955.1:0-3005 GCA_035634455.1 Burkholderiaceae bacterium | reverse complement strand
CGACGCAAACTTCGACTCGCAGCTGGGCCTGGTCGTGATGGGCGAATGGCTGATCACGCCGTCCGCGGGCCTGCAGCTGCGCTACGTGAACGAGAGCTACAAGTACCAAGGGACCAGCTACGACGGCAGCCACGCCGGCCTGGGCTTCAACTACTACTTCTGAGTCCGCGCGGCGCCGCGCGCAGCGGCGCTTCACGCGCGCCCGGTAAGATCGCCGGCGCCGCCGGCCCGACGCTCCGTCGCCGCTGCCCGCGCCCTCGCCCACCCGCCCGCCGGGTGCGGCCGCGGGACGCGCCAGCCGACCTCCGTCGCGACCTTTCCGGCTTGTCGGCGCCGCGCGCGCCAGGGTGGGCGCGCGCGCCCCGACCAGCCAGGAATCGTCACGATGACACGCCTCCCGTTCCCGACCGCATTCCGCCGCCCGGCCTGCGCACTCGCGCTGGCCGCCGCGTCCTGCGCCGCCGTCCCCGCCCTGGCGGCGCCCTCGCCCGCCGACGGCGCCAGCCCGGAGGCCGCGCCGGCCGGCATCCGTCCGGTCGTGGGCGTGCTGCTCACCGGCACCATCGGCAACAACAAGAGCAGCTTCACGAACCCCGACGGCACCACCGCCACGGGCAGCCTCAGCAACCGCTACGAAGCCTTCGCCGGCGCGGAGTTCCCGATCGACCCGAACGGGCTGAGCCTGCGCCTGACGGGCGGCATCCACGTCAGCGCCAGCATGTCGGGCAGCGGCGGCAGCGAGCACTTCACGCGCTTCCCGCTGGAGGCGACGCTCTGGTACCCGCTCGGCGACAAGGTGCGCATCGGCGGCGGCGCCCGCTACGCGATGCGCGCGCGCTTCAGCGGCGCCGGCCGCAACACCAGCGACGGCATCAACGCCACGCCGAGCCTGATCTTCGGCCTGGGCTACCAGCTGATGCCGCACCTGCTGCTGGACGGCCGCTACGTCTACGAGCGCTTCGAGCGGACCAGCGGCGGCGACGTCGAGGCCAGCCACTGGGGACTGGGCCTCACGGCCATCTACTGATCGGGCCACGCCCGATTCCGCGCGCGCCGCGGAATCCTGCGCGGCCGCGCCGTCACTCCTCGTCGCCCGCCTTCTTCTTGGCCGTCACCTTCTTGGCCGGCGCCGCCTTCGCCGCGCGCGGCTCGAACTCGAAGACCACCTTGCCTTCCTTCTTGTCGTAGGCCAGGAAGGCCTTGAACTTGCGGCGCGTCTTGTTGGAGACGAAGTTCTCCAACAGGTCGGTCTTGCCGGTAGCCAGCAGCTTGGACATGCTCTCGCGCGAGACCGGCTGCTGCAGGATCACCTTGCCGCTCTTGAAGTCGCAGGTGACGTGCGCGCCCACCGCGTGCTCGCAGACGTAGGACGTGCCGTGCTCGAACACGCGGCCCGCGTCCTTGGGGCAGGCGCCCAGCGACTCCTGGTCGGAGAAGTCCACCGGCTCGCCGTCGCCTTCCTTCGCGTCCTCGCCGAAGTCGAACTCGAGCTTCCAGTTGCGGATCTCGTCATCGTAGACCAGCTTCATCTCCGCGGTGAACGGCCAGCCCGCCTTGGAGCGGAAGCCTTCCAGCGGGCCGATCTTGCGGTCGCGCAGGAACTGCTCGACCTCCGCGGTCTCGAACGCGCGGCCGGCCGGGATCTTGGTGATCGAGAACTCGCAGCTGCCCTCGCCGTCGCCCTTGGGGCCCTGACAGGTGTAGCGGCGGTAGTTCTCCTTGACCACGCCGCCGCAGTTCGGGCACGGCGTCTTCAGCGTCGCGTAGTCGCCGGGGATCGTGTCGCGGTCGTACTCCTTGGCCTTCTTGACGATGCGCTCGGCCATCTGCGCGATGTCGCTCATGAACGCGTCGCGCGACAGCCGGCCGTGCTCCATCTCGGACAGCTTGAACTCCCAGTTGCCCGTGAGGTCGGGCCGCGTGAGGTCCTCGACGTCGAGGCCGCGCAGCAGCGTCATCAGCTGGAACGCCTTGGCGGTCGGGATCAGGTCGCGGCCCTCGCGCAGCATGTACTTCTCGAGGATCAGGCCTTCGATGATCTGCGCCCGCGTGGCCGGCGTGCCCAGGCCCTTCTCGGACATCGCGTCGCGCAGCTCCTCGTCGTCGATCAGCTTGCCCGCGCCTTCCATCGCCGAGAGCAGCGTCGCCTCGTTGTAGCGCGCCGGCGGGCGCGTCTTCGAGCCGACGGCCTCCACCGACTCGTTGCGCACCGTCTCGTCCTTGCGCACCGGCACCAGCGTCGCGTCCTCGTCCTGCGCCTCCTTGCCGTAGACGGCCAGCCAGCCCGGGTTGACCAGCACCTTGCCGTTGGTCTGGAAGCGGTGCTCGGCGACCTGCGTCAGGCGCGTGGTGACCTGGTACTCGGCGCTCGGGAAGAAGACGGCGATGAAGCGCTTGACGACCAGGTCGTACAGCTTGGCCTCGATCTCGGACAGCGACTTGGGCGCCTGCAGCGTCGGGATGATGGCGAAGTGGTCCGACACCTTGGCGTTGTCGAACACGCGCTTGGACGGCTTGACGTAGCCCTCCTTCAGCGCCTTGGCCGCGTGCGGCGCCAGTTCGCGCAGCGGGCCCGGCAGGTCCTCGGTCGACAGCATCTTGAGCGTGTCCTTGACCACCGGCAGGTAGTCCTCGGGCAGCGCGCGAGAGTCGGTCCGCGGGTACGTGAGGACCTTGTGCTTCTCGTAGAGCGCCTGCGCGATCGACAGCGTGGTCTTGGCCGAGAAGCCGAAGCGGCCGTTGGCCTCGCGCTGCAGGCTGGTCAGGTCGTACAGCAGCGGGCTGGCCGAGCTGCTGGGCTTGGACTCCTCGGTCACCTTGCCGGGCTGGCCCAGCACGGCGGCGGCGATCGCCTCGGCCTTGGCCTTGTCCCACAGGCGGTCGGCGCGGCGGTCGGGGTCGTCGTCCTTCTTGAACGCGGGGTCGATCCACTTGGCGTCGTACTGGCCGGCCAGGGCGTCGAAGGTGGCCTTGATCTCCCAGTAGTCGCGCGGCACGTGCTTGCG
>DASQCX010000954.1:0-3294 GCA_035634455.1 Burkholderiaceae bacterium | reverse complement strand
CGGGTGACCGAGCCGATCGAGGACCTCAAGGATCCCGCGCATAATCTTGTAGCGCCGTTCGATCGGCTGGTACGGATCGGTATTGGTGCCGATCGCAATGGTGCGCGGGACGTAGCCTGACTCAGAAAGTTCGCGCTCCAGGAGTCGCGGCGCGTCGGGTTTGGCGAACAATTTGGTTTCGAAATCCAGTCCGGCAGAGAGGCCCAAAAATGCGTGCGTCGGTCTAGCGAAGCAGTAGATGCACCCGTGTTCGCAGCCGCGGTACGGGTTGATGGCGACGTCGAAATTGATGTCGGGCGAATCGTTGGTGCTGAGGATGCGGCGGCAGTGCTCCTCGATGACCGTGGTGCCCGGCGCCAGGTGTTCCTCCTGCGCCACCTGGTCGAGCGCGCCCCAGCCGTCGTCGACGGCCTCGCGGGCGTCCTTCTCGAAGCGATGCGGGATGGTCCAGGCCGTGCCGCGGCCCTTGAGCGCGGGCGCCGGGCCCGGCGCGGCGTTCGCGTCTGCCGGGTCGACCGCGCGGAAACCGCCGCCCGCGGGCGCGAGCGGCAACGGGGCGATGGGGATCATGCGGTGGTCCAGCATGCTGTAAATATATACAGTCACCCATTTTGATGCAATGAAAACTCGACAGTCGCGCGATCATTCGCCCGGAACATCGCTTGCCACGCTCAGACCATTTGTCCACCCCCATTCCTCCCACCTCGCCCGACGGCCTGCCGTCGACCGGGCGCGTCCTGCGGGACCGTCGCGCGATGCCGCGCCCGGAGCCCGGCGCCGCGCTCGCGGCAGAGGCCGACCTGCCGGCATTCGCGGCGCTGCGACGCCACTGGCCCGAGTACGCCGTCGAGGGCGGCTTCCTCGGCCTGTTCGTGCTGGCGGCGGGTATCGTCTCCGCCTGGCTGCAGGCGGCGGACGGCGACGCCCCGGCATGGCGGCACGTGCTCGCGGGCGTCGTGCCGGGCCTGCTGCTGATGGCGATGATCTATTCGCCCTGGGGCCGCCGCTCGGGCTCGCACATGAACCCGGCCATCACCCTGGCCTACCTGCGGCTGGGCAAGATGGGGCGCTGGGACGGCGTGTTCTACATCCTGGCGCAGGTCGCGGGCGCGCTAGCGGCCGTCCTGCTGCTGCGCAGCGGCGCGCTGCTGCCGCCGGCGACGGCGCCCTCCTCGCTCGCCGCCGGCGGCGGCCCGTCCAACCCGTGGCTGGCCTGGGCGGCGCAGTTCCTGCTGTCCGCGGCCGCCATGCTGCTGATCCTGTTCACCAGCAACCACGCGAGCTGGTTCCGCTGGACGGGCGTCGCGTACGGCCTGCTGGCGATGCTGGTCGTGGCCTGCGTGTCCCCGCTGGCCGGCTTCGGCATGAACGCGGCGCGGCTGCTCGCGGTCGACGCGTCCGGCGGCCCGGGCCTGCTGCGCTGGCTCAACCTGCTGCCGCCGCTGCTGGGCATGCAGATCGCCATCGAGGGCTACCGCCTGCTCACGGGGCGCACGCAGGTGCTGTGCGCGAAGCTGGCGCACAACACCCATGGCCGCTGCATCTTCCGCTGCATGCATCCGTACCAGACGCGCGCGCTGGCGATGGAGGCGATCAGGCGCCGCGCCGACGAACGCGATTGAGGCTGCGCGCCTGCGCGGCAAAGGAAGCACGATGACCCGCCTGCCGCCCGCCGCCCGCACCCTGCCCGCCCTTCTTGCCGTCGCGCTGGCGCTGCCCGCCGCGGCGCAGCGCGGACCTGCGCAGGACGTCCCGGCCGCGCCGGACAAGGTCTACGGCGAGCTGTTCGTCGCCGTGCAGACCGCTCGGGTCCACGCCGACCAGAAGGCCTTCGTCGACGCCACGCCCAAGGCCGATCCCGCGACGATCCTCGCCGACTGGCGCGCGCAGCGCGACCAGCCCGGCTTCTCGCTGGCGGCCTTCGTCGACGCGCACTTCACGCCGCCGGCCGAGACGCCCGTGAACCCGCCCGCCGGCCAGGGCCTGCGCGAGCGCATCGCGTGGCTGTGGCCCGCGCTCACGCGCCGCACGCCCGACGTGCCGCCCGGCAGCTCGCTGCTGCCGCTGCCCAGGCCCTACGTCGTGCCCGGCGGGCGCTTCCGCGAGGGCTACTACTGGGACAGCTGGTTCACGATGCTGGGCCTGCAGGCCTCGGGCCGTGAGGACCTGGTCGACGACATGATCGCGAACTTCGCCTCCGAGATCGACCGCTTCGGCCACGTCCCCAACGGCAACCGCAGCTACTACCTGAGCCGCTCGCAGCCGCCGTTCTTCGCGCCCATGGTCGAACTGGCCGCCGCCACGGAAGGCGACGCCGTCCTGGCGAAGTGGCTGCCGCAGATGCGCAAGGAGCACGCGTACTGGATGCGCGGCGCCGACGCGCTCGAACCCGGGCAGGCCGCCTTCAACGCCGTGCGGCTGCCGGACGGCGCGCTCCTGAACCGCTGGTGGGACGACGAGGACACGCCGCGGCCCGAGTCGTGGCTACAGGACGTCCAGACCGCCAAGGCGGCGCCCGATCGCCCGCCCGCCGAGGTCTGGCGCGACCTGCGCGCCGCCGCCGAGAGCGGCTGGGACTTCAGCTCGCGCTGGTTCGGCGACGGCCGCACGCTGGCGACGATACGCACCACCGCCATCGTCCCGGTCGACCTCAACGCGCTGATGGTCGAGCTCGAACGCGCGATCGCCAGGGGCTGCCGCGCGGCCGCCGACAAGGCCTGCGCGACGCAGTTCGACGGACTGGCGCGGCGGCGCACCACGGCCATCGAGCAGCACCTGTGGCACCCGGGCGGCTACTACGCCGACTACGACTGGCGCCTGCGCAAGCTGCGCGACGCGAAGACCGCCGCGATGCTCTACCCGCTGTTCGTCGGCGCCGCGTCGCCCGACCATGCCGCCCGCACGCTGCGCAGCGCCGAATGCGCGCTGCTGCAGCAGGGCGGCCTCGCGACCACCACCGCGCGCACCGGCCAGCAGTGGGACGCGCCCAACGGCTGGGCGCCGCTGCAGTGGATCGCCGACCAGGCCGCGCGCCGCTACGGCCGCCCGGCGCTGGCGCAGGCGATCGACGCGCGCTTCCTCGCGAGCGTCGAGAAGGTCTATGCCGGCGAGCACAAGCTCGTCGAGAAATACGTCGTGGACGGCAGCGGCGGCGCGGGCGGCGGCGGCGAATACCCGCTGCAGGACGGCTTCGGCTGGACGAACGGCGTGACGCTGCAGATGCTCGACCGCCGCGAGGAATTCCGCCGGCAGCCGCCGCAGGGCGACGCGCTGACAGCGTGCGAAGGGGCCTCA
>DASQCX010000953.1:0-2178 GCA_035634455.1 Burkholderiaceae bacterium | reverse complement strand
GAGCTTCTGGCGTCCGGCGATCATGCCGGCGGCGTGACGGTGTGGATGCTGTCGACGCGCCGCCCGATCGTCTCGGTCGAGGGGCAGCCCGTCCTCGCCGCCAGGCTGTCGGCGGACGGCAGCCGGCTGATCGTGGTGTCGCGCGAAACTCCCGGCGAGCCCGAGACGGTCACCGACTACGACGCGCGCACCGGCGCCGAACGCGCGTCGTTCCGCCTGCCCGCCAAGCACCTGTTTCCCGAGCACAGCTACCTCGGCGACGACGTCGCCGTCGTGGTGGCGGCGACGGAATGCGCGCGCGGCGAGACGGTGCTGTTCGGCTTGCGCGAGCGCGCCGCGGTCGCGAGCATCCACCGGCCCGCCACCTGCGAGCTGCCGGAGCGTCCCGGCTATTCCGACTCGCCGCTGAACTTCGCGGACAAGATATTCGCGAGCCCGCAATCGTCCCGCATCCTGGTGGCGCCGCAGGACGGCTCCGACCTCGTGCTGTTCGACACGGCGGCGCGCAAGCTCGAGCGCACGATCCGGTGGCCGGGTCAGACCGCGCAGCCGCAGGTGATCGGCCTGTCACAGGACGTCCAAGCGGTCGCGACCGTGCAGAGCGGCGCCGTGCGCATCCGCGCGCTGGAATCGGGCGCCGCGATCAAGGACCTGCGCGGCTTCGGGCCGGCCGCCCGCAACGTGATCGCGCACGGGCCACACATCCTGGTCCAGCGCAGAGCGCGCGAGGGCGACGACGGCGACGCGACGCTCGATTTCGATCTCCGCACGGCGGACGCGTTGACGCCGGTCAGCGTGCGGCTGTCTCCCGGCGGCGCCTTCATGGTGCACGACTTCGCGCCCGCGCCCAGGCTGGCGCTCGCCGGCAACAACAAGGGCGAGGTCCTGCTGCTGCCGCTGGACGCGCGCGCCGAGCCGCGCAAGCTCGCCGTGAACAGGCTGCGGGAGGTATGGGACGCAAAGCTCGCGCCCGACGGCAGGCTCGCCCTGGTGGTGGGGGAATTCGGCGAGAGCGAGGACTCGGCCAAGCCAGGCGCGGTCGCCATCGACACCGCCGACGGCCGGATCAGGCAAACCTTCCCGTCGCGCGACGACAACGACGACGTGGTGACGTCCGCGTTCACGCCCGACGGCGCGCGGTTCGCGGTCGGCCGCCACAACGGCAAGGCGGAACTATGGGACGCCAAGACGCTCAAGCGGCTCGCGCTCCTGCCGGCCGCCAAGGAGGACGTCGACGTGAGGACGCTGGCGTTCTCGCCCGACGGCCGCTTCCTGGCCGGCGCCGGCGCGTTCGACGACGCCGTGTTCGTCTGGAACGTGGCGAGCCGCAAGGTGACACGCGTGTTCGACCTCGGGACCACGCTGGCGAGCTATCGCTATGCGACCGCGCTCGCCATGTCGCGCGACGGCAAGACGCTGGTCGCCGGCCTCGGCCAACGCCACACCTCGTCGGGCGATCTCGGCAGCGAGCGCGGCACCGTCGTGGTATGGGACGCGGTCACCGGCAAGCGCCGGCTCACGTTGCGCGGCCAGCGCGGGGCGATCGCGGCGCTGACGTTCTCGGCCGACGAGCGCTTCATCGTCGCCGGCAGCCTCGACGGCACCATTCGATACTGGGACCGCGGCAGCGGCCGGCCGATGGCGACCGCCATGAGCGATGGCTCCGGCGGCTGGCTGGTGCTGACCGAGAGCGGGCTCTACGCCGGCTCCGACGGCAGCGATGCGGCGGTCGCCGTGGTGCGCGGCACCCGTGCCGTGGCGGCCACGCCCGCGCGCGGTGAGCTTCTCAAGCCGCAGCTGGTGGAAGACCTGCTCAAGGGCGATGCGGCCGGCCGCTACCGCGATGCCGCCCGCCGTCTCGATCTGCCGGCGGTTGCGAAGTCCGCGGCGCCCTGAGCACTCCTCATTCTCTTATTCCAGCATCTCGTCGGCGCGGCCCGACAGCAGCGCGGCACGGTGAGACCCAACGCTCGGGTGGTTCGCAGGTTGATGACCAGCTCGACCTTGGTGGCGCGGTCGACCGGCAGGTCGGCTGGCTTCGCCCCCCCCCTTGAGGATGCGGCCGGTCAGTCCTCCCGCCTCCACGTTCGGACAGGGGCCGTAGGTTGCGGGCGCCAGTACCACGGACGCCTATCACCAGGTCGGGCTCTATAGGAATGGCGTGGCGCGCCGACAGCG
>DASQCX010000952.1:0-1513 GCA_035634455.1 Burkholderiaceae bacterium | reverse complement strand
GCTCTTGGGCGGCTGCGACAAGACCACGCCCGGCCTCACGATGGGTGCGCTCAGCATGGGCATCCCGTTCATCTACCTGCCCGCCGGCCCGATGCTGCGCGGCAACTGGCGCGGGCATGTGCTCGGCTCCGGCTCGGACGCCTTCAAGTACTGGGACGAGCGCAGGGCAGGGCGCCTTTCCGACCAGGCCTGGCACGAGATGGAAGCCGGCATCGCGCGCAGCCACGGCACCTGCATGACGATGGGGACGGCGAGCACGATGACGGCGATCGCCGAGGCGATCGGCATGTCGCTGCCGGGCGCGTCGTCGATCCCGGCGGTCGACGCCGCGCACGCGCGGATGGCCGCCGACGCCGGCCGGCGCATCGTCGCGATGGTCGGCGAGGACCTGCGCCCGGCGCAGATCCAGACGCGCGACGCCTACCTCAACGCGATCACCGTCGCGATGGCGATGGGTTGCTCGACCAACGCGATCATCCACGTCGTCGCGATGGCGCGGCGCGCCGGCCACGACGTCTCGCTCGCCGACTTCGACCGCATCAGCCGCATCGTCCCGGTGCTCGCCAACGTGCGGCCGAGCGGCACCAGCGAATACCTGATGGAGGATTTCTATTACGCGGGCGGCCTGCCGGCGCTGATGCAGCGGATCGCGCCGCACCTCAAGCTCGACGCGCGCACCGTCAACGGCAGGACGGTCGGCGAGAACATCGCCGGCGCGAAGGTGTTCGACGACGACGTCATCCGCCCGCTCGACAACCCGGTCTACCGCGAAGGCGCGCTCGCCGTCCTGCACGGCAACCTCGCTCCCGACGGCGCGGTGATCAAGCCGAGCGCGATGAGCGAGCAGTTCCTCGTCCACAGCGGGCCGGCGCTCGTCTTCGACGACTACCCGACGCTGAAGGCGATGCTCGACGACGAGAACGCCGACGTCACCGAGGGGCACGTCATCGTGCTGCGCAATGCCGGGCCGAAGGGCGGCCCCGGCATGCCCGAGTGGGGCATGGTGCCGATCCCGAAGAAGCTGCTGAAGCAGGGCGTGCGCGACATGCTGCGCATCTCCGACGCGCGCATGAGCGGAACGAGCTACGGCGCGTGCGTCCTCCACGTCGCGCCGGAGGCGTACGTCGGCGGCCCGCTCGCGCTCGTCGAGACCGGCGATGTGATCGCGATCGACGTGCCGAACCGCAGGCTCGAGCTCGTCGTCGACGACGCCGAGCTCGCGAAACGACGCGCGCGCTGGCAGCCGCCGCCGCCGCGCTTCGGCCGCGGCTGGGGCTGGATGTTCAGCGAGCACATCCTGCAGGCGAACGAAGGCTGCGACCTCGACTTCCTGCGCACCGAGTTCGGCGCGACGGCAGGCGAGCCGGACATCTTCTGACGCTCGCGCGCGCGGTCGGGCGCTGCAGTGTCAGGGCCGTTCGTGGCGAAGCCGGCGCAGCAGCGTCGCGGCGCGGACCAGCGCCCGCGCGCTGCCGCGTCCGCCGAGCATGCCGTCACTCTCGAACTGCCGCTG
>DASQCX010000951.1:0-7103 GCA_035634455.1 Burkholderiaceae bacterium | reverse complement strand
TAGGTCCGCGACGCCGGCACGGCCAGCGCCAGCGGGGCCCCGTTTCGCAGGCGCGCGGCGCCATCGAGCTCGCACACGAGCGTCTCGGCGACGCCGGGGTAGTCGCAGTACGCATGGGTCGTCGAGCCCAGCGACTCGACGAAGGTGACGCTGGTGGCGAAGACGTTGTCGGTCGCGCCCGCGGCGGCAGCCTCGAAATGCTCGGGGCGCACGCCCAGCGTCACCTTGTCGCCGACGGCGGCGCGCGACGCGTCGACCTCGCAGCGGACCAGCGCGCCACTGAGCAGCCGGACGACGGCCGCGTCCGCATCGGCGCTGACGACCGTGGCCTCGAGGAAGTTCATCTTGGGCGAGCCGATGAAGCCCGCCACGAACAGGTTGTCCGGATGCTCGTACAGCGCCAGCGGCGAGCCGACCTGCTCGATGCGGCCGGCGGCCAGCACCACGATGCGGTCGGCCAGCGTCATCGCTTCGACCTGGTCGTGCGTGACGTAGATCATCGTGGTCTTGAGATCCTCGTGCAGCTTCGCGAACTCGTAGCGCATGCGCACACGCAGCGCCGCGTCGAGGTTGGACAGCGGCTCGTCGAACAGGAACACCTCGGGCTTGCGCACGATCGCGCGGCCGATGGCCACGCGCTGGCGCTGGCCGCCCGACAGCGCCTTGGGCTTGCGATCGAGCAGGTGCTCGATGTTCAGGATCTTCGCGGCCTGGTGCACCAGGCGATGGATCTCGCCTCTGTCGACCTTGGCGATCTTCAGGCCGAACGCCATGTTGTCGTACAGGTTCATGTGCGGGTACAGCGCGTACGACTGGAACACCATCGCGATGCCGCGGTCGGCCGGCGGCAGGTCGTTGACCACCTTGCCGCCGATGGACAGCGTGCCGCCGGTGATGTCCTCCAGGCCGGCGATGCTGCGCAGGAGGGTGGACTTGCCGCTGCCGGACGGGCCGACGAACACCATGAATTCGCCGTCGCGGATCTCCAGGTCGATGTCGCGCAGGATCTGGATGTCTCCGAACGCCTTCTGCACCTTCACGAGCTGTACGTGGGCCACTTCTGTCGTCTCCTCGGGCGGATCGTGCGCCACGTCCGCTTGCTTGTCTCTCGGGGTCGTCACCGCGCGGCCGTTTGACACCGCTCGGTCATGGAATGTAGAGAATATACAATCAACTTGTCCACCGAACAATGCGAAACTACATCAAGTACATTGAATGTTTACCTGGGAAGCGCGTGATTTTGTTGTCGCTCAGGGATAACCCTCTGTAGGAGAACTACACAAACTCGCTGCGAAACGCGATACTGCCGCTGTCCAGTCGAGGCGGCGGCAGTCACATCGCTGTCGCCCCGTTCCGCCAGAAGGATCCTTTCGTAATGAGCAAGACCACCGTCGCCGCTCCGGCGCACGAGCCCGTGGGCGCGCGCGCAGGCGACCAAGCAGACCCTGCCTTGACCCAAGAATTCACCACCACCTGGAAGCGCGAACTCGCGCAGCGCAGCGACGCGCCGTCGCCCGACGCCTGCCTGCGCGCCGCCGTCGCCGCCTGCCGGCCGCTGCTGGCCGACCGCTGGGCCGCGACGCAGGCGGCCGACGCGAAGCGCGCGCGCGGCGTGCGCCGCGTGCACTACCTGTCCATGGAATTCCTGATGGGCCGCGCGCTGCGCAACGCGCTGTCCGTGATGGGCCTGGAGGACGCCGCCAAGGCCGCGCTCGAGTCGCGCGGCGGCACGACGTCGCTGGCCGAGGTGCTCGAGCACGAGCCCGACGCGGCGCTCGGCAACGGCGGCCTCGGCCGCCTCGCCGCCTGCTTCCTCGACTCGTTCGCGACGCTGGAGCTGCCGTCGTTCGGATACGGCCTGCGGTATGCGCACGGCATGTTCGCGCAGGCGATCCAGGAGGGCCGGCAGGTCGAGCTGCCCGACGAATGGCTCAAGCACGGCAACCCGTGGGAATTCGTGCGGCCCGAGCTGCGCTACCCGGTGGGCTTCGGCGGCGTGGTCGAGAGCTCCGGCGGCCGCCGCTCGTGGAAGCCGGCCGAGGAAGTGGTCGCGCAGGCCTGCGACTTCGTCGTCCCCGGCCATGCCACCGAGCGCGTCTCGACGCTGCGCCAATGGCACGCGCAGCCCTCGCGCCCGATCGACTTCGCCATGTTCTGCCGCGGCGAGCACCTGGCCGCCGGGCAGCACTACGAGGCCGCCGACACGCTCAACTGGGTGCTGTACCCCGACGACTCGACCGCCGCCGGCCGCCAGCTGCGCCTGAAGCAGGAGTTCTTCCTGTGCAGCGCCTCGCTGCAGGACATGATCGCGCGCCACCTGCGCGAGCACGCCGAGATCGAGACCTTCGGCCGCCACAACGTCGTCCACCTGAACGACACGCACCCGGCGCTGGCGCCCGCGGAGCTGATGCGCATCCTGCTGGACGACTTCCACATGGGCTGGGAGGAGGCCTGGGCCGCCACCACGCAGGCCGTCAGCTACACCAACCACACGCTGATGCCCGAGGCGCTGGAGACCTGGCCGGTGCGCATGTTCGAGGAACTGCTGCCGCGCCACCTCGAGATCGTCTACGAGATCAACCGCCGCTTCCTCGACGAGGTCGGCGCGCGCTTCCCGGGCGACACGGGCCTGATCGCGCGGCTGTCGCTGATCGACGAGAACGGCGAGCGCCGCGTGCGCATGGCCTCGCTGGCGATCGTGGCGTCGCACAAGGTCAACGGCGTGTCGGCACTGCACTCGAAGCTGATGGTCGAGACGATCTTCGCGGACTTCGCGGCGATGTTCCCGCAGCGCTTCCTCAACGTCACCAACGGCGTCACCCCGCGGCGCTGGCTGATGCAGGCCAACCCGGGGCTGAGCGAGCTGCTCGATCGCCACATCGGCGCCGCGTGGCGCTCGAATCTCAACGGCCTGAAGGCGCTCGCCGCCAAGGCCGGCGACAGGAAGATCGGGCAGGAGTTCCTGCAGGTCAAGCGCGCGAACAAGGAGCGCCTGGCCGAGCGCGTGCGGCGCGACTTCGGCGTCACGATCTCGCCGGACAGCCTGTTCGACGTCCAGATCAAGCGCATCCACGAGTACAAGCGCCAGCTGCTCAACGTGCTGCACGTGGTGGCGCGCTACCAGGCCATCGTCGCCAATCCGGACGCCGACTGGGTACCGCGCACGGTGATCTTCGCCGGCAAGGCCGCCTCGGCCTACCACGCGGCCAAGCTGACCATCCAGCTGATCCACGACGTAGCGCGCGTCGTCAACGCCGACCCGCGCGTGGGCAACAAGCTCAAGGTGGTGTTCCTGCCCAACTACGGCGTCAGCCTGGCCGAGGTCATCCTGCCGGCGGCCGACCTGAGCGAGCAGATCTCCACCGCCGGCACCGAGGCCTCGGGCACCGGCAACATGAAGTTCGCGCTCAATGGCGCGCTGACCATCGGCACCTGGGACGGCGCCAACATCGAGATGGCGCAGGCCATGGGCGTGGAGAACATGTTCGTGTTCGGCCTGAGGACGGACGCCGTCGCGAAGATGAAGAGCTGGGGATACGATCCGCGTCTGTATGCGGAAGAAAACCAAGCCCTCCAACAAGTCCTCGACGCCATCGGCGGCGGGGTGTTCTCCTGGGGCGAGCCAGATCGCTACCGCTCGCTCGTGCAGCCGCTGCTGCACCGCGATCCGTACATGCTGCTTGCCGACTTCGCCGACTACGTGCACGCGCAGGAGCAGGTCGATGCGCTGTACCGCCAGCCGCAGGCCTGGGCCGAGCGCGCGTTGCGCAACATCGCGGGCATGGGCGCGTTCAGCACCGATCGCACGATCGCCGAGTACATCCAGCACGTGTGGGCGGAGCCGAAGCCGCGCTGAGTCCCATGCCAGCAGCCGAGCTGTCGCCCATGCTGTCCGATGACGACCTAAGCGCGCTCGTGCGCGCACGCCACCCGGATCCGTTCGCGGTGCTGGGCATGCACGCCGACCCCAAGGGCCGGCTCTGGGTGCACGCCTTCCTGCCGCGCGCGGTGGCGGTCGAGGTGCTGGATTCGGCGGGCGCGGTCGCCGGCAAGCTCGATCGCCGCACCGGCGGCGACGTCTTCGAGGGCCAGATCGCGGGGCGCACGGAGCGCTTCGACTACCGGCTGCGCGTGCGCTGGGATTCCGGCGTCGACGGCGTCTATGCCGACCCGTACGCGTACGGGCCGCTGATCGCCGACGACGACCTGCACTTCCTCGCCGAAGGCAAGCACCTGCGCCCGTACGAGGTGCTGGGCGCGCAGCCGGTCACTCTCGGCGAGGGCGAGCACGCCGTCGCCGGCGTGCGCTTCGCCGTCTGGGCTCCCAACGCGCGCCGCGTCAGCGTCGTCGGCGACTTCAACAACTGGGACGGCCGGCGCCACCTGATGCGCTCGCGCGGCGGTTCCGGCGTGTGGGAGATGTTCGTCCCGCACATGATCGAGGGCGACCGCTACAAGTACGAGCTCGTCGGCCCCGACGACGCGCTGCAGCCGCTCAAGGCCGACCCGTACGCGCGCGCCGCGCAGCTGCGCCCGGACAGCGCCAGCCTGGTGGCCGCGATGCCGCCGCGGCGCGAGCTGCCGGCCTCGCGCGCCGGCATGAACGACCGCCATGCGCCGGTGTCGATCTACGAAGTCCATCTGGGCTCGTGGCGGCGCCATGTCAACGGCGGCTTCAAGACCTGGGACGAGCTCGCAGCCGAGCTGCCCGCCTACGTGGCCGACCTCGGCTTCACGCACGTGGAGCTGATGCCCATCACCGAGTTCCCGTTCGACGGCTCGTGGGGCTACCAGACGCTGGGCCTGTTCGCGCCCACCGCGCGCTTCGGGTCGCCCGAGAGCTTCGCGCGCTTCGTCGACGCCTGCCACGCCAAGGGCATCGGCGTCATCCTCGACTGGGTGCCGGCGCACTTCCCGGTCGACGCGCACGGCCTCGCGCGCTTCGACGGCACCGCGCTGTACGAGTACGAGGATCCGCGCGAGGGCTTCCACCGCGACTGGAACACCTACATCTACAACTTCGGCCGACCCGAGGTGCGCAACTTCCTGGCCGGCAGCGCGCTGTACTGGATCGACCGCTACGGCGTCGACGGCCTGCGGGTGGACGCGGTGGCCTCGATGATCTACCGCGACTACAGCCGCACCTCCGGCGAGTGGCTGCCCAACCGCTACGGCGGGCGCGAGAACCTCGAGGCGATCTCGCTGCTCAAGCACATCAACGAGGTGCTGGGCACCGAGGCGCCCGGCGCGGTGACGATGGCCGAGGAGTCGACCACCTTCCCCAACGTCACCGAGCCGACCTACGCCGGCGGCCTGGGCTTCCACTTCAAGTGGAACATGGGCTGGATGCACGACACGCTGCAGTACATGCGCCAGCCGCACGTGCAGCGGCGCTGGCACCACGAGAAGCTCACGTTCGGGCTGGTCTACGCGTTCAGCGAGAACTTCCTGCTGCCGCTGTCGCACGACGAGGTGGTGCACGGCAAGGGCTCGCTGATCGGCAAGATGCCCGGCGACGACTGGCAGCGCTTCGCGAACCTGCGCGCGTACTACGGCTTCATGTGGGCGCACCCCGGCAAGAAGCTGCTGTTCATGGGCCAGGAGTTCGCGCAGGACAGCGAGTGGAACCACGACGCCGAGCTGCCCTGGCACCTGCTGAACAACGCGCGCAACGCCGGCGTGCGCCAGCTGGTGCGCGACCTGAACCGCGTCTACCGCGAGCTGCCCGCGATGCACCGCCAGGACTGCGACGGCTTCGGCTTCGACTGGCTGGAATCGACGGAGGCCACGCACTCGCTGCTGGCCTGGGTGCGGCGCGACGCCGACGGCCACATGATGATCGCGGTCAGCAACATGACGCCGGTGCCGCAGTTCGGCTGGCGCCTGGGCGTGCCCGACGGCCCGACCGGCTGGCGCGAGGTGCTCAACACCGACTCGTCGCACTACGGCGGCGGCAACGTCGGCAACGCGTCGGCGGTGCTGCCGGTGACGCCGGTGGCCTCGCACGGCCGCGCGCAGTCGATCATGCTGGTCGTGCCTCCGCTGGCGACCATCTACCTGGTTCCGGGCTGATCCGCTTTCCCCATGCACTCGCTTCCCGCCACCGCGCAGCCCGGCCGCTGCGAACCGATGGGCGCCCACGCGCGCGACGGCGGCGTCAACTTCGCGGTGTTCTCGCAGAACGCGCAGCGCATCGAGCTGTGCCTGTTCGACGCCGACGGCCGCGCCGAGCTCCGCCGCTACGAGCTGCACGGCCCGCACGACGGCGTGTTCCACGGCTTCCTGCCGGGGCTGGGCGTCGGGCAGGTCTACGGCCTGCGCGCGCACGGCCCGTACGACCCGTGCAACGGCCATCGCTTCAATGCGCACAAGCTGCTGCTCGACCCGTGCGCCCGCGAGATCGTCGGCCGCTTCGAGTGGCGGCCCGAGCACCATGGCTACCAGCTGGGCCATCCGGAAGGGCCGCAGTCCTTCGACGTGCGCGACAACGCCGTCTCCGCGCTGAAGGCCCGCGTCGCGCCCGCGGGCACGCCCGCGCGAGGCTGGGCGAACGCGCCGCGCGTGGCGCCGGCCGACGTCGTGCTGTACGAGGTGCACGTCAAGGGCTTCAGCAAGCAGCTCGAAGGCGTGCCGCCGGAACTGCGCGGCACCTACGCGGGGCTCGCGCATCCGGCGTCCATCGCGCATTTCAAGGCGCTGGGCGTGACGACGCTCTCGCTGCTGCCGGTGCAGTACCACGTCGACGAGCCCGCGCTGGGCGGGCGCGGCCTTGTCAACTACTGGGGCTACAACACGCTGGGCTTTTTCTGCCCGGATCCGCGCCTGTCGATGACGCCGGACGACCCGTCGGCCGTCAACGCCGAGTTCCGCGCGATGGTCGCCACGCTGCACGAGCACGGCCTGGAGGTCGTGCTCGATGTCGTCTACAACCACACCCCCGAAGGCAACGAGGCGGGGCCGACGATCAGCTTCCGCGGCCTGGACAACGCGAGCTGGTACCGCCTGATGCCCGACGACGCGGGCCGGCTGGAGAACCTCACCGGCTGCGGCAACACCGTCAACGCGGCGCATCCGCAGGTCGCGCAGTTCGTGCTGGACTCGCT
>DASQCX010000950.1:0-4345 GCA_035634455.1 Burkholderiaceae bacterium | reverse complement strand
CGGCATGGTGGCGCGCCAGCCCCAGCACGAACGCGCCCTGGGCCAGGTAGTGCGCCGCGATGCCCTGCCCGAGGCCGCGCGAGGCGCCGGTCAGGATAACGAGGGTGTCGGCGGTCACGGCGTCTCCGGGATCAGGCGCTGCGGCGGAACGTGGCCAGCAGCGTGCCCGCGACCACGAACAGGCCGCCGAAGCAGCGGTTCATGATCTTCACGTGGTGCGGCTCGCGCAGCGCGCGCAGCACGCGCGAGGCCAGCGCGACGTAGCCGGCCATCACCACCAGGTCGGTGAACGACAGCGACGCCGCGATGATCGCGTACTGCGGCGCCAGCGGGTGCGCCAGGTCGATGAAGTTGGGCACCACGGCCAGCATGAAGACCGTGCCCTTGGGGTTGGTCGCGTTGATCGCCCAGCCGCGCATGATCAGCTGCTTGCGCGACAGCGCGGGGGCGTCGGTGTCGGAGGCGACCAGCGGCTTGTCGCTCGCGCGCCATTGCGAGATGCCCATCCACACGAGGTAGGCCGCGCCGAGGAACTTGAGCACCGTGAACGCGGTGTTGGAGGCCGCGATGACGGCGCCGAGCCCGGCGACGACGATCACCACCTGCGTGCAGATGCCCAGCACCAGGCCGAACACCATGAAGTAGCCGCGCTGGAAGCCGTGGTTCAGGCCCGCGCTCATCGCGGCGATCGCGCCGGGGCCCGGCGACAGGCTGATCGCCCAGCAGGCGAGGAAGAAGGTGATCCAGGTGGCGAGCGTCATGCGGTCTTTCGTGCGTGGAGCGACATGATGACCGAATGTCGCCGCCCGCGCACGGTCACGGGGTTTGCGGCGCGCCGTCCAGCGCCAGGCTGTAGGTGAGGAAGACGTCGTCGCGGCGCCAGCCTTCCGATTCGTACAACGCCTGCGCCTGCGCGTTGCCGCGTGCGGTCGAGAGGTCGAGCCGCACGGCGCCGGCCGCGCGGCCGAAGGCCTGCGCGGCCCGCATCAAGGCACGGCCGACGCCGCCGCTGCGCGCGTCCGGAGCCACGAACAGGTCGTACAGCACGAAGGTACGCGCGGCCGCCACGGAGCACCACGTCGGGTAGAGCTGGCAGAAGCCCAGCAGCTGGCCCGCGTCCTCGGCGACCAGGATCGTCGACTCGCCGCGCTCCATCCGCTCGTGCAGGAAGGCGCTGGCGCGCGCGACGTCGCCCGGCTGCTCGTAGAAGCGGCGATAGGCGTCGAACAGCGGGGCGAGGGCGTCGAGGTCGTCGACGCCGGCGGGGCGGATGGCGGGCGGGGTCATCGCGCCATCGTAGCGGCGGCCGGCGCAGCACAGTGTCCGCCCGGACACAAACCGGCGAAATTCCCGCGCGCTTGGCTCTTCATCATCGCGCCATGCATCGCCCGGTCGAACAGCGGCCCGATGCGCGTCGAGACGACACCCACCAAGGAGATTCGGACATGAAGAAGGCCTGGACCTACGCCGGCATCGTGGCGCTCACCGGCTGCGCGCTCGTCGCGCTGCACGGCTGCGGCGGCGACAGCAGCTCGAGCGACAGCAGCAGCTCGAGCACCTCGACGAGCGCCCCCAGCATCACGACGCAGCCGTCGTCGGTCTCGGTGTCGTCCGGATCGTCGGCCACGTTCACGGTGGTGGCGTCCAGCAGCACCACGATGAGCTACCAGTGGTACAAGGACTCGACGGCCATCTCGGGCGCGACCTCGGCCAGCTACACCATCTCCAGCGCGTCCTCCAGCGACGCCGGCAGCTACTACGTCGTCGTCACCAACAGCGCGGGCAGCACCACCAGCAGCACCGCCACGCTGACGATCAGCAGCACCACCACCGCGTCCTGCGACAGCACGTATGTCAGCAACGTGATGTCGGCGATCACCACGCTGGAGTCGGCGATCGGCACCTCGCTGACCTCGTCGATGCAGTACTCCGCCTCGTCGTACACGACCAGCCAGCTCAACGTCTACAAGACCGACTGGTCCAACCTGCCGCCCGGCGCGATCTCGTTCACGCGCCCCGGCATCACGATCTCGCAGCTGTCGGGCTCGACGGCGATCGCCGCCTTCAACGCGCTCGCCAGCACGGCGCTGGGCTCGGCCGGCTACACCGACTTCAAGGGCGTGCTCGCCGCCGACGACTACCTCGGCTACACCAAGAACGCCAACGGCTACGGAGCCGCGCTGTACCACGTGGCGGTGGTCGGCACGCCATCCACCACCGGCAGCTGGACGCTGATGTTCGGCGGCCACCACATGGCCTTCAACATCAACTTCAACGCCGCCTGCGCCTACCCCACCCCGCACCACATCGGCGTGGAGCCGCGCACCACGTTCACGGCCAACAGCGAGACCGGCTACAACTACTACGATTCCGGCGACTACCAGGTGCTCGCGGCCAAGGGCGCCGCGATGCTGGCGGTCTTCACGGGCCTGGACAGCAGCTCGCTGTCCAGCGCCTTCCTCACCAGCCAGACCTTCTCGGACATCCTGATCGGCCCGGTCGAGGCCAACACCGGCAGCTACAGCAACGTCACCACCAAGTTCAGCGCGATCGCCAGCAGCAACACGCGCGGCGTGCTCGTCTCGAGCCTGACGACGGCGCAGCAGGCGCTGGTGACCGCGGCGATCTCGACCTGGGTCAACGACTACGACAGCGCCACGGCCAGCCGCCTGCTCGCCGACTACGAGGCCGGGTACGGCAGCACGTATGTCGCCTGGGCGAACTCGGCGGGCACCTACAGCAGCTCGGGTCCGGACATCACCGCCAACGGCACCTACATGCGCATCGACGGGCCGCGCGTGTGGATCGAGATCGCGCTGCAGAACGGCATCGTGATCTCGGGCCAGACCCACTACCACATGATGTTCCGCGACAAGAGCTACGACTACTACAACCAGCTCGCGAGCTGAGCTCCCCGGAAGGCCGCACGCCATGCGCACGAGACCCGTCATCCTCCTGTGGCTCGCGACGCTGCTCGCGCTCGCGTGCGGCAGCGCCGGCGCGCACGACGTGCCGCCCAGCGTCGTCATGCTGGACCTCGGCCGCACGGCGATCGAGGCCGAGCTGAAGCTGCCGATGAGCGAGCTCGGTCCGGCGCTGGGCGTGCCGCTGGCGGCCAGCCCGTCCACGGCCGTGCCGCGCCACGGCCCGCGCATCGCGGCCTACGTCGGCCAGTGGCTGCACGCGAGCACCACCGACGGCCGGCCGTACGCGCTGCACGTCGACACCGTCGAGACCGAGACCACCGCCAACGCCAACTGGACCAGCAACGACTGGGTGGTGGTGCGCGTGCGCCTCACGCCGCCGGCGGGCGCCGACACCGAGGCCTTCGCGCTCGACGACCAGGTGATCGTGCAGCGCGTGCTGTCGCACCAGATCCTGGTCTACGTGCGCAAGGACCTGCGCCACGGCCTCGTCGGCGACAAGCCCGTCGAGATCGGCACCGCGGGCTTCGGCAACACCCGCGTCACGATCGACGGCAGCGGCGGCAGCTGGTGGCAGGGGTTCGGGCGGCTGTTCTCGCTCGGGCTGCGGCACATCGCCGAAGGCCCCGACCATCTGCTGTTCCTGCTCGCGCTGCTGTTGCCCGCGCCGCTGCTGGCACGCGCGGGGCGCTGGCGCGAAGCCGCGCCCGGGCGGGTCGCCGCGCGCCGCATCGTCGCGGTCGTCAGCGGCTTCACGCTGGGCCATTCGCTGAGCCTGGCCGCCGCCGCGGCGGGCCTGGTGGCCGCGCCGGCGCGCGCCGTCGAGACCCTGATCGCGGTCTCGATCCTGGTGTCGTGCGTGCACGCCTGGCGCCCGCTGTTCGCCGGCCGCGAGCTGTGGATCGCCACCGGCTTCGGCCTGGTGCACGGCCTGGCCTTCGCCGAGACGCTGGCCGGCCTGCGCTTCGACGCGACCACGCTCGCCGTCAGCCTGCTGGGCTTCAACCTCGGCATCGAGGCGATGCAGCTGATCGTGATCGCCGCGACGCTGCCGACGCTGCTGCTGCTGGCCGGCACGCGCGCGGGTACGCCGCTGCGCCTGGGCGGCGCGGCGTTCGCGGCGGCCTGCGCGGGTGGCTGGCTGGCCGAGCGCGCGTTCGGCCTGGCCAATCCGCTGCAGGCGGTGTCGGACTGGTTGTCGCCGCCGCCGCTGTGGTTCGCGCTCGTGCTGGGGCTGGCGAGCGCGGCGTCGCTGGCGGTGCTGGCCTGGCGCGCGCGCCGGAGCGCGGCCGCCGGCGCGGGCGTCGACCTGGAGTTTCCGGCTCCGGTCTGCTGACGCCGGGTCGCGCACGCGTGACCCAACGTGTCCGGGTGGACACGAACTCGATATATCTCGGTGACAGCCTCTCTTCAGAATCGGT
>DASQCX010000949.1:0-4234 GCA_035634455.1 Burkholderiaceae bacterium | reverse complement strand
CGCCGAGGCGCCGCGCGCGGCGCCGGTGGCGGCGGTCGAAGGCGGCGAGCCGGCCGAACCCCGGCCGCACGTGGAGCACGCCGAGGCCAGCGAGGCGCGCCGCGCCGCGGCCGCGCAGGTCGAGCACCTGATCGCGCAGCTCGACACCGCGCTGAACGAGGACGGACGGCTTCTCTGACGTTCCCCGGAATCGCGCGTTCGTCAAGCGATTTCGTAGGCCCTCTTTACCTCTCTGATGCTCGCTTCGCGGCGAACCGGGCGCATAGAATGGATTCGTCCGTCGCGTTCGCGAGGGTTTTATATTTCCTTGAACCGATGCGCTTTGCGCTAGGGCTTGGAACATCGTCTGGTTGGTGTGATCGTCTCGCGTCAGATGAACCCGAAGCCAGTCTGACCTCGCCCACCTGAACACCCCTGGGTTCAGGAATGCGGCCCGAGGTTCGCGGCGGACACCTTATTGCCCCGATCGAGCACATGCCTTCGTACTGGCTGATGAAAAGCGAGCCCGACGAGTGCTCGATCTCCGACGTCGAGAAAGCGCCCGGCCGCCGCGTGCCGTGGATCGGCGTGCGCAACTACCAGGCGCGCAACTACATGCGCGACCAGATGCACGTCGGCGACGGCGTCCTGTTCTACCACTCGAGCTGCGCCGAGCCCGGGGTGGCCGGCATCGCCGA
Organism: Burkholderiaceae bacterium; assembly: GCA_035634455.1. GTDB lineage: Bacteria > Pseudomonadota > Gammaproteobacteria > Burkholderiales > Burkholderiaceae_C > Scleromatobacter. The sequence continues at coordinate 3,557 of DASQCX010000949.1, read as the reverse complement.
GGTCGCGAGCGCGGCCTACGACGACGCCTCGCAGTTCGACGCGAAGAGCCCCTACTTCGACGCCAAGTCCGATCCCGCCAGGCCGCGCTGGCAGAACGTCGATGTGAAGCACCTGGCCACCACGCCGCTGCTGTCGCTCAAGGCGATGCGCGCGCGGCCCGAGCTGGCGTCGATGCTGCTGCTCAAGCCGGGCAACCGGCTGTCGATCACGCCGGTCACGCGCGCCGAGTGGGACGCCGTGATCGCCGCGCTGGTCGAACTCGGCGCGAAATCGTCCATCGCCAAGCTGGTCCCGGCTTGAAGCGCGTCGACGTCGCCGTGATCGGCGCCGGCGCCGCCGGCCTGTTCTGCGCGGCCCGCGCCGGGCAGCGCGGCGCGCGCGTGCTGCTGCTGGACCACGCGGCCAGGCTGGCCGAGAAGATCCGCATCTCCGGCGGCGGCCGCTGCAACTTCACCAACCGCGACGCCACCCCCGCGCAGTTCCACTCGCAGAACCCGCACTTCTGCCGCTCGGCGCTGGCGCGCTACACCGCGCAGGACTTCATCGCGCTGGTGCAGCGCCACCGCATCCCGTTCCACGAGAAGCACCGCGGCCAGCTGTTCTGCGACGAGTCCAGCCAGGACATCATCGACCTGCTGCTGCGCGAATGCGACGACGGCCGCGTCGAGCGCTGGCAGCCGTGCGCCGTCGCGGGCGCGCGCGCGCGGGCGGACGCGGGCGAGGCGCGCTACGAGCTGGAGACGGCGCGCGGGCCGGTGCTGGCGCGCAGCGTGGTCGTCGCCACCGGGGGCCTGCCGGTGCCGGCGATCGGCGCCACCGACTTCGGGCTGCGGCTCGCCAGGCAGTTCGGCCACGCGCTGGTCGACCCGCGGCCGGCGCTGGTGCCGCTGGTGTTCGACGCCGCCGAGTGGGCGCCGTTCGTGGCGCTGGCGGGGGTGTCGCTCGAAGTGGAGATCGCGTCGGGCGCCGGCAGGCAGCGCGGCCATTTCGTGGAAGACCTGCTGTTCACGCACCGCGGCCTGAGCGGGCCGGCGGTGCTGCAGGCGTCGAGCTTCTGGCGGCCCGGCGAGACGCTGCAGATCGCGTTCGCGCCCGGCACCGACTGGCCCGACACGCTGGCGCGCGCCAAGGCCGCGTCCAAGCGCCGGCTGGGCAACGAGCTCGCCGCCCACCTGCCGCAGCGCCTGGCGCAGGCCTGGCTGGCGCGCGGCGGGCTGCCCGAGGAAAAGCCCATGCCCGAGCTCGGCGACAAGGCGCTGCGCCAGCTGGCCGAGTCACTGTCGTCGTGGCGCATCGCCCCCACCGGCACCGAAGGCTGGAAGAAGGCCGAGGTGATGGCCGGCGGCGTCGACACCCGCGAGATCGACTCCAAGACGATGGAAAGCCGCCGCGCGCCGGGCCTGCATTTCATCGGCGAGGTGCTGGACGTCACCGGCTGGCTGGGCGGCTACAACTTCCAGTGGGCCTGGGCCAGCGCGCACGCCTGCGCCGAGGCGCTGGCGGCCGACCTCGCGCTGGCAGGCCGCTGAGCCGGTCGATCCCGGGGAAACGCCGCCGCGGCCCGCTCGTGCGCAGAAAATTCGCACAACCGACCTTTTCGGGGTAGAATCCTTGGCTTTGCTGGCAAACCGCGTGTCGATCTTTGTCCGGCGTTCTAGAAACCGAGGCGCTCCCCGCGGGCGCAACGGGTCTGGACAAGGACTCCGAGCGCATATTTCTCCCGAAGGATTCTTCGCTACATGACCACCATCCGTGTCAAGGAAAACGAGCCGTTCGACGTGGCCCTGCGCCGCTTCAAGCGCACCATCGAAAAGCTGGGTCTGCTGACCGAACTCCGCGCCCGCGAGTTCTACGAGAAGCCGACCGCCGAGCGCAAGCGCAAGAAGGCCGCGGCCGTCAAGCGCCACTACAAGCGCGTTCGCAGCATGCAGCTGCCCAAGAAGCTCTACTGAAGAGTTTCACGGGAGCTCTCGAGCTCGTTTCCTCCGGATAGTCGCCGCTCGCGGCGACCAACGGAAGTCGAAAGCCCGCCGCGGGACGCCGTAGCGGGCTTTTGCGTTCATGGAGCCCCCGTCCGCGGATTACCGCGGACAGCCCCCCCAAGGGGGCGCGCGGCCTTGCTCCGGAGCGGCCGAGCGCGGCGGCCGCGCCACCTTCGATCAACTCATCACGAAAGTCAGCCATGAGCCTCAAACAACGCATCTCCGACGACATGAAGGCCGCCATGCGCGCCAAGGAAGCCGATCGCCTGCTCGCGATCCGCAACCTGATGGCCGCGATGAAGCAGCGCGAGGTGGACGAGCGCATCGAGCTGACCGACGCCGACGTCGTCGCGATCGTCGACAAGCTGGTCAAGCAGCGCAAGGACTCGATCGACGCGTTCGCCAAGGCCGGCCGCACCGACCTGCTCGATAAGGAACAGGCCGAGCTGGGCGTGCTGCAGGGCTACCTGCCCGAACGCCTGGACGCGGCCGCGATCCAGGCCGAAGTCGATGCCATCGTCGCCGAGCTGGGCGCGGCCGGCCCCGGCGACATGGGCAAGGTGATGGGCGCGGTCAAGGCGAAGCTGGCCGGCAAGGCCGACATGGGCCAGGTGTCCGCCGCCGTGAAGGCCGCGCTGGCCAAGTGAGCCGGCGGCCGGCCCCACAATTGCCGGCAGTCACCGAATCGACCCGAGGATCCGCGATGGAAACCACCCTGCCCCTGCGCCAGATCGACCACGACGTCTTCGTGGCCCCGCAACTCGACGCCGCCGCGATGGCGGAGGTCGCGCGCCTGGGCTTCAAGAGCGTCGTCAACAACCGGCCCGACTTCGAGCACGGCCCCGACCAGCCGCCCTCGGCCGCGGTCGAGGCCGCGGCGCTGGCCGCCGGCCTGCAATACCGCCATCTGCCGGTCGCGGGCGGCTACCAGTCGCCCGAGGAAGTCGCGGCGTTCCGCCAGCTGCTGGCCGAGCTGCCGCATCCGCTGCTGGCGTTCTGCCGCTCGGGCGCGCGCTCGACGCGCCTGTACCAGCTCGCGCAATCGTGAACCGCCGCGAACGGGCCGCGTGACGGGCTCGTTCGCGGATTCCCGAGTCGTCGCGCCAGCCGTCGGGAGACGCGCCGGCGCGCCGCTCAGGTCAATGCCAGCCGCGGTGCCAGCCGTATTGCGGGTGGTGCCAGCCCCAGCCGTAGGTGGCGTGGTACTCCCAGACCCAGCCCGGGCCCGGGCTCACGTACGTGGGCGCCACGTAGACGACGCCGGCCGGCGCGACGTAGCCGCCCTCTGCATAGTACGGACGCGCCGGCGCGACGATGCAGCCGGACATGGACGCCAGCGCGAGGCCAGCAATGGCAATGGCGAGACCGTTCTTCATGATGTTTCCTTTTCGGGTTCGTCGAGCGGCGCAACCCGCTTCGTCGCCCCTCCGGAGCTTTCGTGGCAAGCCGCGCACCCTGTGCCTCGACAACGGCCACGGCGACACCCCCGTTGACCCGGCGATCGTCGAACGGTCGAGCAGCTCGCCCATCTTTACCTGCGTCCCCTGGCGCGCCCATTCGGCGTTTACTCGGCT
>DASQCX010000948.1:0-4674 GCA_035634455.1 Burkholderiaceae bacterium | reverse complement strand
GGCATCACCGATCCGCGCCTGCTGTGCTCCGGCCCGGGCCGCGTCGGCCAGGCGCTGGGCATCACGCTGGCGCACTACGGCCTGCCGCTGGATCGCACGCCGTTCTTCGTCGCCGCGCCGCAGGAGGCCGTCGAGGTGGTCGCCGGGCCGCGCATCGGCATCAGCAAGGGCGTCGCCGCGCCGTGGCGCTTCGGGCTGGCGGGCTCGCGCTTCCTGAGCAAGCCGTTTCCCGGGGGCTGAGCGTCGCCGTCCGGCGCGTCAGGCTTCCAGCAGCACGATCACCGCGCCCGCGCCGCCCTGCGGCCCGGCGGCCTGCGCGAACGCGATGACCTCCTGGCGCTGCGCCAGCCACTTGTGCACCTTGGACTTGAGCACCGGCTCGCGCCCGGGCGAGCCGTGGCCCTTGCCGTGGACGACGCGCAGGCAGCGCAGCCCGCGCTGGCCGGCGGCGCGGATGAAGGCGCCGACCGCCTCGCGCGCCTCGTCGCGGCGCAGGCCGTGCAGGTCGAGCTGGTCCTGGATCGCCCACTTGCCCTTGCGCAGCTGGGCCAGCACGTCCAGCGAGATGCCGGGCCGGCGAAAGCCCAGGCCGTCGTCGGTCAGCAGCAGCGACTCGACGTCGACCTCGTCCGACATCGCCTCGGCCAGCGCGCGCGCCTCGTCGAGCTCCTTCTGGCGCGGCAGCGCGGGCGGCGGCGGCAGGCGCAGGTCGGCGCGCGCCGCGGCCTTGACCGGCCTGACCGCGCCCACCGCGAGCTCGAACTGGCGGCGCTCGCGATCGAGCCGCGCGCTCTCCTCGGCGGCCTTGCGCGCCGCTTCGGCCGCCTCGCGCTGCGCGCGCGCGAGCGCGTCGCGCATGGCGGCGAGATCCTGCAGGCTGCGCACTTTCAAGATGGGTTCCCTCGGGTGGAGCCGCGTGCGCGACGGGCTCCGTTCGTCGTTCCATCATTGTCGCCGAAGCACCCTCACAGCAGCCCGCGCTCGGCGAAGCTGACCACCGTCCCGGCGCCCACCACCAGGTGGTCGAGCACGCGCACGTCGATCACCCGCAGCGCCGACGCGAGCGACTGGGTGAGCACCTCGTCCGCGCGCGAGGGCTCGGCCAGGCCGGACGGGTGGTTGTGGACGAGGATGGCCGCGCCGGCGTTGAGCAGCAGCGCCTGGCGCAGCACCTCGCGCGGGTATACGCTGGTCTGCGCGAGCGTGCCGCGGAACAGCTCCTGCATCTCGATGAGGCGGTGCTGCGAGTCGAGGAACAGGACGCCGAAGACCTCGTGCGCGAGGGCGCCCAGGCGCAGGGCGACGAAGTCCTTGACCTTCTGGGGCGAGTCGAACACCGGCGCCTCCTTCAGCTGCTGCGCGAGCGCGCGGCGGGCGATCTCGCGCACGGCGGCCAGTTCGGCGCGCTGGGCCGGGCCAACGCCGCCGGCGTGTTGCAGCTCGGCGGGCGAGGCGTGCAGCAGGCCGGCCAGGCCGTCGAAGCGGGCGAGCAGGCGTTCGGCGCGCTGCAGCACGCTGATGCCGGCGCTACCGGTGCGCAGCAGCAGGGCCAGCAGCTCGACGTCGGCCAGCGCGTGGGCGCCGTGGGCCAGCAGCTTCTCGCGCGGGCGGGTGGCGGGGGGCATTTCCTTGATCGACATGGCGGCTGGGTCAGCGACGGGCGCCGACAGGTAAAATCGAGGTTTCGTCACGGGGAACGCGCATCTGGCGCGTGCCGACCACCCCAGTGTCGCGCCCACCCCGGCGGGCCGTGCCCGTCCAACTGCCTGATATTCGTGAACATCGTCCAGCCCGACTCGTTCCTGACGCTGCATTACCGCCTCAGCGGCCCCGACGGCGCCGAGGTCGTCAGCACGTTCGACGACAAGCCCGCCACGCTGTCGCTGGGCCAGGGCCAGCTCGCCCCGGCCATCGAGGCCTGCCTGGTCGGCATGGAGGAGGGCGCGCGCATGACCTGGCACCTCGAGGCCGGCGCCGCGTACGGCGAGCGCAACCCGGACATGCTGCAGCGGGTCAAGCGCAGCCTGCTCGCGCAGCACGGCGACCCGGACGAGGAATACCGCGTCGGCGACGTCGTCGAGTTCCCCACGCCGGACGGCGCGGGCAAGTTCGCGGGCGTCGTGCGCGACGCTGGCGACGACTGGCTGCTGTTCGACTTCAACCACCCGCTGGCCGGCCAGCCGGTGACCTTCGAAGCCCAGCTGATCGGGGTGCTGTGATGAACGAGACCCCAGCGACCGGCAAGTTCGTGGACGAGGTGCTGCTCGCGCAGCCGCGCGGCTTCTGCGCGGGCGTCGACCGCGCCATCGAGATCGTCGAGCGCGCGCTCGAGAAGTTCGGCCGCCCGATCTACGTGCGCCACGAGATCGTGCACAACACCTTCGTCGTCAACGACCTGAAGAACAAGGGCGCGATCTTCATCGAGGATCTCGCCGACGTGCCGCCCGGCGCCACGCTCGTCTTCTCGGCCCACGGCGTCAGCAAGGCCGTGCGCGAGGAGGCGGCGCAGCGCGGCTTCTCTGTGTTCGACGCGACGTGCCCGCTGGTGACCAAGGTGCACGTCGAGGTGTCGAAGCTGGCGCGCGAGGGCTACGAGTTCATCATGATCGGCCACAAGGGCCATCCCGAGGTCGAGGGCACGATGGGCCAGCTCAGCGACGGCATCTACCTCGTCGAGGAGGTCGAGGACGTCGCCGGCGTGCATCCGAACGACCCGAGCAAGCTGGCCGTCGTCACGCAGACCACGCTGTCGGTGGACGACGCGCGCGAGATCCTGGAGGCCGTCAAGGCGCGCTTCCCGCAGATCCGCGAGCCCAAGAAGCAGGACATCTGCTACGCCACGCAGAACCGCCAGGACGCGGTGAAGTTCATGGCGCCCAAGGTCGACATCGTGATCGTCGTCGGCAGCCCCACCAGCTCCAACAGCAACCGCCTGCGCGAGCTGGCCGAGCGCCTGGGCACGCCGGCCTTCATGGTCGACGGCGCGCAGGACCTGCGCCCCGAGTGGTTCGACGGCCGCGCCCGCGTGGGCCTGACGGCCGGCGCGTCGGCGCCCGACGTGCTGGTGCAGGCCGTCATCGACCGCCTCAAGCAGCTGGGCGCGGTCAGCGTGCGCAACATCGACGGCGTCAAGGAGACGGTCGAGTTCCCGCTGCCGATGGGCCTTGGCGACCGCAGCATGGCCGAGGTGCGGGCGTCGCGATCTTGACGCTCGCCTGAGCGCCGCCCGGCGGCGCGCCTCGCATCGGCTTTCGCGCGCCCGTGCCGCGCGACGTCCGGACAACCGCATTCGAAGAATCCAAGGAACCGATCCATGCTCGACATCAACCTGTTGCGCCGCGACCTGCCCGCAGTCATCGCCGGCCTCGAGAAGCGCAAGAACCCCCAGCCGTATCTGGACGTCGCCGCCTACACGGCGCTCGAGAACGAGCGCAAGTCGCTGCAGACCCGGACCGAAGACCTGCAGGCCCGCCGCAACAGCCTGAGCAAGCAGATCGGCATGCTCAAGGGCAAGGGCGAGGACACCGCGCCCGTGATGGCGGAAGTGGCCGGCATCGGCGACGAGCTCAAGGCCGGCGCCGAGCGCCTGGAGGCGCTGCAGGGCGAGCTCAACACGATCCTGATGGGCCTGCCCAACCTGCCCGCCGACTCGGTGCCCCTCGGCGCGGACGAAACGGGCAACGTCGAGGTGCGCCGCTGGGGCACGCCGGGCAAGTTCGACTTCGCGGTCAAGGACCACGTCGACGTCGGCGCCCCGCTGGGCCTCGATCCCGAGACCGGCGCCAAGCTCTCGGGCTCGCGCTTCACCGTGCTGCGCGGCGGCATCGCGCGCCTGCACCGCGCGCTCGCCCAGTTTATGCTGGACGTGCAGACCGGCGAGCACGGCTACACCGAGCTGTACACGCCCTACATCGTCAACCGCGAGGTGCTCGAGGGCACCGGCCAGCTGCCCAAGTTCAAGGAAGACATGTTCTGGGTGCTGCGCGGCGGCGACGAGAGCCAGCCCGAGCAGTACCTGATCTCGACCTCGGAGATCTCGCTGACCAACACCGTGCGCGGCGAGATCCTGAAGGCGGAAGACCTGCCCGTGAAGATGACCGCGCACAGCCCCTGCTTCCGCTCGGAAGCCGGCTCGGCCGGCCGCGACACGCGCGGCTTCATCCGCCAGCACCAGTTCGACAAGGTCGAGATGGTGCAGGTCACGCACCCCGAGCAGAGCATGCAGGCGCTCGAGGACATGACCGCGCACGCGGAGGCGATCCTGCAGAAGCTGGGCCTGCCGTACCGCGTGATGCTGCTGTGCGCCGGCGACATGGGCTTCGGCTCGACCAAGACCTACGACCTCGAGGTGTGGCTGCCCGCGCAGGACACCTACCGCGAGATCAGCTCGTGCTCGAACATGGGCGCGTTCCAGGCGCGCCGCATGCAGGCGCGCTTCCGCAACGCGGCCGGCAAGCCGGAACTCGTGCACACGCTCAACGGTTCGGGCCTGGCCGTGGGCCGCACGCTGGTGGCTGTGCTGGAGAACTACCAGCAGGCCGACGGCTCGGTGACGATCCCCGAGGCGCTGCGTCCGTACATGGGCGGCGTGGCCGTCCTCAAGCCCTGAGCGCGCGATGGACTACCCGTCGTACGACCCGAAATCGGCCGTCACGCCGCTGACGGAGGACGAGC
>DASQCX010000947.1:0-3064 GCA_035634455.1 Burkholderiaceae bacterium | reverse complement strand
CGCCCGGCTCGATCGTGACGACGAAGCCGGGCTGCAGCGGCCGCGCGAGCCGCAGCGACTTGTGGCCGAACAGGGTGCTGCGCTCGTATCCCTGGCCGTACCCGACGTCGTTCTCGCCCAGGCCCTCCATGTCGTGCACGTCCAGGCCCATCATGTGGCCCGTGCCGCACTGGAAGAAGATCGCGTGCGCGCCGGCCCGCACGGCCGCGTCGGCGTCGCCGCGCATGAAGCCCAGCGTCTTCATGCCCTCGACCATCACGCGGCAGGCCAGGTCGTGGATGTCGCGGTAGGGCACGCCCGGCGCGACGGCGGCGATGGCCTGCGTCTGCGACTCCAGCACCAGGTCGTACAGGTCGGCCTGCAGGCCCGTGAACCTGCCGCCGACGGGGATCGTGCGCGTGATGTCGGACGCGTAGCCGATGGGCGAGTTGGCGCCGGTGTCGTTGACGATGATCTCGCCGCCCTCGAGCCGCACCGAGTGGTCGTGGTTGTGCAGGATCTCGCCGCGGCTCGTGAAGATCGACGGGTAGGCCAGGCGCCGGCCATGCGTCGCCGCGAGGCCTTCCATCGCGCCGACTATCTCCTGCTCGACGACGCCGGGCCGCGCCATGCGCATCGCCAGGTGGTGCATGTCGCGCGTGACGTGCAGCGCGTTCTCGATCTCGGCGATCTCGGCCGTCGACTTGACGGCGCGCAGTTCGATCACGGCCATCGTCAGCGCACGGCTGGCGGCGGCGTCGAGCTGCGCGTCGGGCAGGCCCAGCCAGTTGCTCAGCGCGAGCCGCGTCTCGCCGCGGAACGGCTTGAGGAAGTGGACGTCGCGCCCGGCGGCGCGCGCGCTCGCGAGCGTCGCGGCGAGCTGCGCGTTCGCCGCCGTCCGCTCGATGGCCGACTGCGCGGCGCGCTCGGCGACGCTGGGCAGCGGGCCGGTCCACACGAGGTGGTCGATGCCGATGTCGTCGCCGTGCAGCGTGGCGGTGCCGGCGTCGATGTCCAGCAGCAGCGCGAGCTCGGGCTGCTGCAGGCCGCAGAAATACAGGAAGCTCGAGTCCTGGCGGAAGTCGTACGCGTTGTCGCGGTAGTTCATCGGGCTGTCGACGTGGCCCGGCAGCAGCACGAGGCCGCGTGCGCCGGCGTAGCGCAGGCGGGCGAGGAGCGCGGCGCGGCGCGTTTCGTAGGTGGCGGCGGGGAACATGGACATGGCGGCGGATCCTGGAACTGGCAGTCGATTGCGTGAATTATCACGAGTGTGCGCCGCAGAAAGTTCGGTCCGGTGTGGCGTCTAGGCGTTACCTCGGGCGCGCGGCCGTGCCGGCGCTGCGAGAATTCGCCCCCGAAGCACGGAACGCGGCCACAAGCCGCGGCTCCGACGAGACCGACCCCGTTTGCCTTCCAGCCTCCACCCATGGCCCTGCTGCACCTGACCGACGAACAGATCAAGACCTGGACGCGCGCCCAGAAGGACGAGTGGTGGCTCGAGAACGTCTACCGGGGCGACATGGCCCAGCTCACGGTGCGCTCGGCGATCACCGGCTTCCTGCTCGGCGGCATCCTGGCGGCCACGGCGATGTACATCCTGGCCAGGACGGGCATCGGGATCGGCGTCGGCCTGACCTCGGTGCTGCTGTCGTTCGCGATGTTCCGCGCCCTGGCCAACGCCCGCATCGCCAGCGACTTCACGGTGCTGGAGAACAACTGCACGCAGTCGATCGCCACGTCCGCCGGCTACGTGATCGCGCCGCTGGGCGCGGGCCTGGCCGCCTACATGGTGATGACGGGCAACGTGCTGTCGTGGTGGCAGATGGTGGTCTGGCTGATCGTCGTCTCGATCACCGGCGTGCTGATGGCCTTCCCGATGAAGCGGCGCTTCATCAACGAGGAGCAGATGCCGTTCCCCGAGGGCCGCGCCTCCGGCGTCGTGCTGGACTCGCTCTACACCGGCGGTGCCGACGTCGGCCTGTTCAAGGCGAAGCTGCTGTACGTCACCGCCGGCGTCACCGCGGTCTGGGAGCTGCTGGTGCTGGACGGCTGGCAGCGCCTGATCCAGTTCAAGATCCTGCGCATGGACGCCTGGGCCGGGCTGAAGGAGCCGTGGGTGCTGCACGAGCGCCTGGACGACTACTACTACATGTGGCTCGCGAAGCTGCAGGTGGCCGCGCCGAAGATCCTGGGCACCGACATCCGCCAGCTGGGCCTGCGCTTCACGCTCGACTTCTCGATGCTGGGCGTCGGCGGCCTGATGGGCGTGGCGGTGGCCTCCAGCGTGCTGGTCGGCGCCGTCCTCAACCTCGCCGTCCTCGCGCCCGTCATGATCGAGCGCGGCGACATCGTCGCGCGCACGCTGGCCAACGGCCACGTGGTGCAGATCTCGCGCGCCGAGATCGTCAACCAGTGGTCGATCTGGTGGGGGGTGTCGATGATGGTCGTCGGCGCGATGGTGGGCCTGTTCGCCAAGCCGGACCTGTTCACCAAGGCTTTCAGGTCCATGGCCAAGTCGGGCGCGCCCAAGGAGCGCGACGACGTGCTCGGGCACATCGAGGTGCCGCTGTGGGTGTCCTGGATCGGCGTGCCGGTGTTCGGCCTGGCCGGCGCCTGGGTCACGCACGAGTTCTTCGCCGTGCCCTGGCTGCTGTCGCTGGTGTCGCTGCCGCTGATCTACGTGCTCAGCGTCATCTGCGCCAACGCGATGGGCCTGACGTCCTGGGCGCCCGTGGGCCCGCTGGCCAAGGTCACGCAGTTCAGCGTGGGCGTGATCGATCGTTCCAACCCGGCCAGCAACCTGCTGCCGGCATCGATGACCTCGCAGATCGCGATGAACGCGGCCAGCCTGCTGTCCGACATCAAGCCGGGCTACATGCTGGGCGGCAAGCCGCGCCACCAGGTCTGGGGCCACGTGATCGGCATCTTCTCCGGGGCGCTGTTCTCGGTGCCGCTGTTCTTCCTGCTGTTCCTGCGCCCGGATGCGTCCGGCGCGGTCGACGCCACGAAGATCATCTCCGAGAAGTTCCCGATGCCCGCCGCAGTGCAGTGGCGCGGCGTGGCCGAGATCATCGCGCACGGCTTC
>DASQCX010000946.1:0-3377 GCA_035634455.1 Burkholderiaceae bacterium | reverse complement strand
CGCGTCGGCCGCGGCCGATTGCGCCGCGTCGCGCGACATGAAGCCCACCGAGCCGCAGCCGGCGAGCAGCGCCGCGGCCGCGATGGCCGCGAGCGTCGGCAAGAGGCGTTCAGCGGATCGCATCGACGGTCGCCTCGCTGTGTTCGGTCTTGTTGTAGCGCGCGGGCTGCAGCGTCTTGAGCGCGTCGAAGCTCTTGCGCACCCACTCGTCGTACAGGCCCTGCGTCGTGCGGTGCGCGTTGATGCCGTGCAGCTCGATCGCCTTGAGCACGTAGGGATCGGCCTGCTCCTCCAGCATCTCGTTGTACTGCTCGAGCTCCAGCTTGGACAGCTTCTTCGGCCGCTGCGAGGTCGTGAGCGCCTTGGCGAAGTCCTGGTAGACGTTGGCGACGTCGTAGGTGGCGGCCGTCGTGACCTCGGCGACGCCATAGTCGCTGGCCACCGCGTAGGCCTTGAGCGCGTCCTCCATCTTCGCCTTCTTGATCTTCAGGTTCTTGGCCAGCGGCTCAACCAGCGCCACCTTCTGGTAGGCCTCGAACGCGGGCCGCGCGTCGGCCAGCGCGCCGAGTGCGCCCAGCGTGCGGGTGCGGTCGGTGCGCGCGGCGGCGCCGTTCTGGTCGGCGACGAAGATCGCGTGCATCTGCGCGGCCTCGGCGGCGGCGTTGCCGTCGACGTGCGCCAGTTGCGCGAGCCGGTAACGCGCCTCCACGGCCGGCTCCAGCGGGCTCGGGTACTGCTTGAGGTAGCGCTCGTAGTCCTTCGCGGCGGCGGCGCGGTTGGCCGCGGCGTCGGCGGGACGCGGCTTGCCGGCCTTGACGCTGTCCGGGTCGCTGGCCGCGGCGCGCTCGTACAGCGTCGCGGCCTGCCACAGCGCGGCGCGGGCGCGCGTCTGCGCCTCGGCGGTAGTGGCGGGCGCCAGCGCGATGCGTTCGTACTGCGCGGCCGCGGGTGCCCACTGCTGCTGCTCGCTGTAGGCCAGCGCCAGGTTGGCCGTGACGTCGCCCTGCAGCGCGTGGTTCGGATAGCGCTGGCGGAACGCCTCCAGCGCGCGGGCCGCGCCGGGCCAGTCCTTCAGCGCGATCAGCGCGGCGGCCGCGTCGTACTCGGCGTTCACGCGGATCGCGGAGCCGGGCGCGGCCACCGCGACGCGCGCGAAGTTCGCGGCCGCGGCCTTGTTGTCACCGGCCGTGCGCGCCTGCTCGCCCTGCTTGTAGATCGAGGCGGCCAGGCGCTCGGTGAGCTCGCCGCGCGCCGGGTCGTTGGCCGGCACCAGGGCCAGCACCTCGCCGTAGGCCTTCTCGGCCTTGTCGAACTTGCCGGCCTCGAACGCCGTGTGCGCGACCAGCGTCCACGCCACGCGGCGCTGCGCCGCCGTGGCCGGCGGATTGAGCGCCAGCACCTGCTCGGCGACGGACGCGGCATGGTCGTTGTCGTGCAGCTTGAACAGCGTGTCGGCCGCGTTGGTGAGCACGGCCGGCGTGCGCGAGTCGTTGGGGAACGCCGCGGCGAAGCGCAGCTCGCTGTCGACGCCCGCGCGCTGCAGCGGCGTCAGCGCGTCGCCCGCGACGCCCTTCTGTTCGGCCGCGTGCGCCAGCAGCGCGGAATAGCCCGCGTCCGCGGCGTGCGGGTGCGTCGGGTACTCGTAGGCGGTCTTCTCGTATTCGACCGCCGACGCCGAGAACTGGCCGCTCTCGTACAGCACCTCGGCCAGCAGGAAGTTGTTCTCGGCGGCCTGCGGGTCGCTGCCGAATTCGGCCAGCCAGGCGCGGTACCACTTCGCGGCCTCGACGTAGTCGTCCTTGGACTTCGTCTTCTGCGCGCTGGCGTGGTAGCGCTGCGCCAGCTCGGCCAGCGCGGCCTTGACCAGCGGCTGCGCCTTCTCCCAGCCCTCGGGGTTGGCCTTGCGGAACCCGCCGTCCAGGCCGTACTGCGCGACATAGTCCTTCTTCGCGGACAGCGCGAGCTGGTCGAAGCCGGCCTCCTGGTCGATCGCGATCACCTGCGCCTGCATCGCCGGCGCCTGCTCGTCCAGCGGGTTCAGGCGTGCGAAGCCAGCGTAGGTGTCGGCGGCGTCCTTCGGGCGCTCCTGCTTCAGGTACAGCTGGCCGAGCTGCTGGTAGACGCGGAACTCGTAGGAGCGGCGCGCGTCGCTGGTCATGTACGGCGGGATCGACTCCGCGCCCCTGAGGTTGGCCAGCGAGATGCCGATCACGCGCAAGGTGTCGTCCACCAGCTCCTTGTCGGCGCGCGAGAGCTTGTCGGTCTTGGCGAGGTCGTCGTCGCGGATGCCGACGATCTTGCTGTCCAGCACGCCGAAGAACGAGCTCAGCGCCTCCTCGAGGTTGCCCTGCTTGAACTTGGACCAGCCCTGCATGTAGAGCGAACGCTCGCGATACGGGTTGTCGCCCCCGCCTCCGCTCCCGAGCACCAGCGTGTAGGCGGCCTCGGCCTTCGCGTACTGGCGCAGCGTGAACAGGATCTCGCCGCGGCGGAACTCCACCTCGTCGAAATAGGACGTCTTCGGATACTGCGCGACCAGCAGGTCCAGCGTCTTCAGCGACTCCTCGAGCGCGCCGCCCTGCTCCTGCGCCCGCGCGAGCTGGTACAGCACGCGGTCGTTGCCGGGGTCGTTCGGATACGTCTTGAGGTAGTCGCGGTATTGCCTGATCGCGGCGCTGTAGTCGGGCACGCCGGTGGCCGTCGGATGCGCGGCGTTGGCGTTGTCGGCGCTGCCCATGGACAGGTCGCCGAGGCGGCGCAGCGCGTCGGCGCGCTGCTTCGCGTCGGGCGTGACCGCGAGGAAGTTGCGGTACGCGGCGATCGCCTTGTCCTCGTCGGCCGGGATGCCGGGGTCGGCGGCGACGACCACTTCCTTGGATTGCAGCGTCTTGAGCGTGGGCGCGTCGTCGGGCGTGGCGGCGGGCTTCTTCGCGCCGTCGACCGTCGAGCACGCGCCCAGCGAGGCGGTCAGCACGACCAGCGCCAGCGCGCGCGGCAGCGGCGCGAGGCGAAGGCGTTCAGGGCGCGTCCGCATGGCCGCCCTCCTTCGGTTCGGTCGCGCGGTCGTACAGCTGCGCGACGGCGTAGCGGGCCTGCGCCGTGTAGGCGGCCAGGCGCTCCTTCTGCGCCTTCAGTCCGGTGACGGCGATCTCCTGCAGCGCGCCCTGCTGCTCCTGCGACAGGGCGGCCACGCGCGGCATCAGCGCGTTCAGGCGGGCGTCGAGCTCGGCGATGCGGCGCGCGAAGTCCTCGAAGCGCGCGGGCTCCTCCTGCTGCGCCTTGGCCAGGTCGGCGTCGTGCTGGCGCGCCGAGACGAGCGCATCCTCGGTCTGCTGCTGGCCCTTCTTGGCCGTCCAGACGCGCGCCGGATATTCATG
>DASQCX010000945.1:0-2755 GCA_035634455.1 Burkholderiaceae bacterium | reverse complement strand
GCGTCGGCACCAAGCCGTTCTTCATCGAGGGCCTGAACAGCGAGACCGGCGAGTGGGAGACCATCGCCGCCAACGCGCGCTACGGCGAGTTCCAGGCCGGCGTGCAGATGGCCAACCGCCACGGCGCGCTCAACGAGATCGAGTTCTCCGAGTTCGTGCAGAAGCTCGAGACCTTCGCGCAGGCGATCGGCGCGGCGACCGACCTGCCCGACATGCTGGACAGCGTCGCCCGCGCGCGCGAGCTCGACGCCTTCGCGAGCCAGCACGACGCACAGCTGGTGGCGCTGCTGCGCGCCAACTCGGTGGCGTGGTCGGTGGGCTACCTGCAGCAGGTCGCGCAGCGCCACGGCTTCGTGCCCGGCGCGGTGCCCGGCCGCCTGGTGCTGCCTGCCGCCGACGAAGGCGCGCCGCCCGTGCTGGTGCTGGGCTTCGACGCCCAGGCCGCGCTGGCCGACGACCCAGGCCACGCCGCGGTGCGCGAGCTGACGCTGGGCCTGGACGTCGCGCAGACCGAGGAGCTCGCCGAGCCTTTCGCCGCCTGGCACGGCGTCGCGCGCAAGCTGGCCGACGACCTCGACGCGGCGATCGTCGACGACCAGGGCCAGCTCATCACGCTGCACGCGTTTTCCGCGATCCACGCCGAGCTGACGCGGCTGTACGAGGCGCTGATGGCGCACGACCTGGCCGCCGGCTCGCCCGGCGCGCGCCGCCTGTTCAGCTGACGGCCATGCTGCCGGCGATGGCGCAGATCCCGTTCGCGTGGCGGCCCGCGACGCCCGCCGACGTGTTCGTGCTCGCCGCGCTGTACCGCGACGCCGCGCTGCGCATGGGCCCGCAGGTCTACACGCCGGAGCAGGTGCGCGCCTGGGCCTCGTTCGCCGAGGACGCGCCGGCCTTCCGCGACTACGTCCTGCAGGCCGACACCTGGGTCGCCGAGCGCGTGGGCGACGCCCGCGTGCTGGGCTTCTGCGGCGCGGGCCGCGACGGCGACGTGCGCGAGCTGCATTCGCTGTACGTGACGCCGTCGCTGACGCGGCGCGGCCTCGGCGGCGCGATGCTCCGGCGCACGCTGCAGCGCGCCGAGCACGAGGGCGCGACGCGCTTCGCCGCCTGGGCCACGCCGTTCAGCAAACCCGTCTTCCAGGCCGCCGGCTTCACGCTGGCGCAGACCGTGACGGCGCCGTTCGCGGGCGTGATGTTCGAGCGCCATCGGGTCGAGCGCGGCTGAAGGGCGCGGCGCCGCGCCTCACGTCGCGGGGCGGCCGAAGAACACGTCCAGCGTCGGGAAGCGCGCCGTCTCGCGCAGGCAGTCCCACAGGAAGATCGCCAGGCCGATGTCGCCCGTCCACAGCGAGTGGCGCAGGCGGCCCGTGCGCGCCGTCTCGTCCTCGAACTGCGCGATCGCGTGCATCGCGAAGGCACGAACGCGCTCGCGCCAGCGCGCGTCACGCGTGCGCGCGAGCAGCACCAGGAACGCGTAGGCGTTGCCGGCCGTGCCGTGGCACAGGTTGGAGCCCTTGGCCAGCGGGCCGGCGGCCCAGGTGGCCTCGCCGGCCTCGACGAGCAGCGCGTCGAGCGCGTGGCCCGGCAGGTCGGCCAGGCAGATGACGAAGCCGGGCGCGCCGTGGCAGAACTGCATCAGCCACTTCTGCGGCGTGCCGGGCGGCTCGTCGGCCTGCACGGGCCAGGTCGCCATGCCCATCTCGCGGATCGCGGTGTTGGCGATCGTCGTCTCGATGCAGGCCTGCCATTGCAGCCAGTCGGCCTCGGGCAGCAGGCGGCGGCCCAGCAGCAGCGCGCGGGCGGTGGCGGCGAAGCCGTGCACGGCGTCGATGTAGCGCGACTGGCGGCCGTACAGGTCCTGCGACCAGTAGTGGCAGGCCTGGCGCTCCGACCACAGCAGCTGTTCGCGCAGGCGCCGCGCGATGCGGCGGAACAGGGCGGCCCAGCGGTCGTCGCCCGTCTCGCGCTGCATCAGCGCGGCGGCCAGCAGCGAGCCGGGCGAGCCCCACATCAGCTCGCGCGCCGGGTGGTCGATGTTGCGCTCGATCAGCGCGGCGATCGCGTCGGCGCGCGCGTCGCTCGGGGCGTGGGCCCAGGCCATCATCTCGAACGGCAGCTCGCCCATCAGCCAGCTGCCGGCGTTGTCGCCGGGCAGCGTCGCCAGCCAGGCGCGGTTGCGCTCGCGCAGCGGCTCCAGATGCGGCGCGAACGACGGGCTGTCCGCGGCGCCGACGGCGCGCAGGTAGTCGAGCGCCCACATGACGCCGGCCGCGCCGTAGTACAGGTTGGTGGCGGGCGCGTCCGGGTCGTCGCCCGGCTCGAGGTCGCGCGGGTGCGCGGGCCACAGCGTGGCGGGCGAGAACGCGGCGACCGTCTCGCCGACGATGCGCGCGATCGTCGCGCGCACGCGGGCTTCGTCCCAGGGGATCGTCCGCAGGCGCTCGTGGCGGGCGGGGTCGTGCAGCATGGCGGTCTCGCGCAGTGGGCCGGCGGCCATCGTACGCCGAACCCGCGGGGGTATGCGCCGATTCGATGGCCGTGCGATCCGTGGCATCCTGCGGGCGCGCACTTGCCCGGAGACCCGTCCGTGACGACCCCGCCCGACGCCGCCGACCCGCTGCAGACCGCCATCGCCCACCATCGTCGCGGCGAGCTCGACGCCGCCGAGGCGATCTATGCCGAGCTGCTGCGCCATGCGCCGCGCCGGCCCGACGCGCTGAACTTCATGGGCATGCTGCAACTGCAGCGCGGC
>DASQCX010000944.1:0-1633 GCA_035634455.1 Burkholderiaceae bacterium | reverse complement strand
CGACAGGGATCTCGGCGCTGGCCGAGATCTCCGATTTCTTCACCAGCATGAGCGGGCTGTTCGAGAACTTCCAGGCCCGGATCGACAAGGCGTACGAGGTCCTGCGCGGCCCGCAGACCGCCTTCGTGCTGGTCTCGAGCCCGGAGGAGCAGGTGTTGGGCGACGCCGAGTACCTCTCGACCAAGATGGCCGCGCTGCGCATGCCGCTGAAGGGCGTGGTCCTGAACCGGGTCCATCACGAGTTCCGTCCGCCGCGCCGCGGGCGACAGGCGGCGGAGCTCGGCCTCGAGGACACCGACGAGATCGCCGCCGCGGTGGCGCAGACGCTCGGCGGCCGTGCCGCCGAGGCCCGCGAGCTGGCGGCGAACTTCGTCGACTACCAGGCGCTGGCGCGCGGCGAGTCGCTCCGCATCGAGCAGTTCCGCGCCGGCCTGCCACGCCGGGTGCCGCTCGTGACGGTGCCGAACTTCGCGCGCGACGTGCACGATCTCGCCTCGCTCGCGGCCATGCATACGCACCTCTTCGGCCCGACCCGCGCGGCGGCCTGACGGCGCCGGCGGACCTGGCCCGCGCCGCGTCGTGTCTTGACGGATGCGATGCTTCGCGCCAAGCACCCGACATGACGCGCCAGGCTGTCGTCAGCGGATGTCTTCTGATCGCGCTCGCCGGCCGGGCGCTGGCCATCTGCACCGCCAACGTCGGCGGGATGCCGCGCGCGTGCCCATCGCCGTCCTCCAGGCGGCCGCACTTCCGCATCACACGCGATGGATACGGCGTGCCGCACATCAAGGCGCGCGGCGTCTACGACGTGGGCTACGCCATGGGCGTCGCGCAGGCGGAGGACCGGCTCTTCCAGATGGAGTTCGTGCGCAAGTCCGCCACCGGGAACCTGGCGGAGATCGCCGGACGCGACATGCTGGGCGACGACGAGGACACCCGCCGGCAGTTCTACTCCGAGGAGGAGCGCCAGTACCTGTTCTCGACGCTGCCGTGCGACACGCAGACCCTGGTGCAGGGCTTCGTCGACGGCGTGAACGCGCACATCGACGCCATCTACGCCGATGCGACGCTGGCCAACGTCCCGCACGAGTTCTTCTTCCTGCCGGCCGTCGTCCGCATCGTCGGCAACGGGCAGATCCCGAGCGGCGTGCGCTACACGATCGAGACCATCGGCGACCGCGAGGTGTTCAAGCCCGACCCCTGGCGCGTGACCGACGTTGCCGCCATCGGCGCGCTCCTGGCGGGGCGCTTCGGGAGCGGTGGCGGGCGCCAGCTCCAGCAGGCGGCGCTGTTCAGCTACCTCACCGAGTACTTCACGCGGGTCGGGGCGCCGCCCGGGCAGACCGCCGCGGACGCCGCGCGCGACGTCTTCGAGGACGTGCGCTGGATCCGCGATCCGGCGAGCCCGACCACGATTCCGGCGAAGGGCGCGATTACGCCGGTCAAGGGCGGCCACACGCCCATCCCGCTCGCCGACGCGGCACCGCTGCGCTTGCGTGACCGCCTGGCGGAGCTGCTGGCGCCGCCGTCTGCCCTGGCGGCCGTGGACGACGATCCGTTCGCTGCGCAGCATGATTTCCTCGCCGGCCTCGCGCCGTCGACTATCCTGCGCGGGCTGGCGGCCGCGGAGCGG
>DASQCX010000943.1:0-9773 GCA_035634455.1 Burkholderiaceae bacterium | reverse complement strand
TGCAGCGCGAAGCCCCACAGGCCGGTCGGCGCGGATCGACGCACCACCAGCGTCGTCGTGAAGTGCGGCGCGTGACCGGCGGCGCCGAGGGCCAGCAGCACGTCGCCCGTCTCCGGACGCGGCGGCACCGGCTCGTCGCGCCAGCGCACGATCACCGCGGCCGGCACGGCCAGCAGCTGTGATACCGACGCCGTGCTGTTGCCGGCGTCCAGCAGCTCGAGCGCGGCGTGGCGCAGGTGGTCGTAGGGCTCGCGGGGCGTCATGCACGCATTATCGGGCGCCGCATCGCGCGCCCGCGGGCGCGCGTCACGCGCGCGCGACGCGCCGCAGGACCGCCACCGATGCGGCCGCGACCGGCCGCCAGCCGGCGTTCAAGCCGTCGCCTTCGCCTTCACGATGGGCGCGAGCTGCGTGAGCATCTCGTCGACCATCTCGTCCAGGCCGAACGTCGCCTTCCAGCCCCAGTCCTTGGCGGCCTCGCTGTCGTCGATCGAGCGCGGCCAGTTGGCGGCGATGGCCTGGCGGAAGTCCGGCTTGCTGTCCACCGTGAAGCCGGGGATGCGCTTGGCGATCGCGTCGGCGATCTGGCGCGGCGTGAAGCTGATCGCCGACAGGTTGTAGCTGCCGCGCTGGCGGATGGCGTCGGACGGGGCTTCCATCAGCTCGATGGTGGCGCGCAAGGCGTCGTCCATCAGCATCATGGGCAGCGCCTGGTCCTCCTTCAGGAAGCAGGTGTAGCGGCCGTCGCGCAGCGCCGCGTGGAAGATCTCGACGGCGTAGTCGGTGGTGCCGCCGCCCGGAGGCGTCTTCCAGCTGATCAGGCCCGGGTAGCGCAGGCTGCGCACGTCCACGCCGTGGTTCTTGTGGTACCAGGCGCACCAGCGTTCGCCGGCCAGCTTGCTGATGCCGTAGATCGTGGTCGGGTCCATCACGGTGTCCTGCGGCGTGCCGTCGGCGGGCGTGGACGGGCCGAAGGCCGCGATCGAGCTGGGCCAGAACACCTTGTCCAGCTTGTGCGTGCGCGCCAGCTCGAGCACGTTGAGCAGGCCCACCATGTTCAGGTTCCAGGCCCACTGCGGATGCTTCTCGCCGTTGGCCGACAGCGCGGCCGCGAGCAGGTAGATCTGCGTGACGTGGTGGCGCTCGACGACCGCCGTCAGCGCCGCGGCGTCGGTGACGTCCAGCTGCTCGTGCACCAGGCCCGGCGTGCGGCCGGTGGGCGCGACGTCGCTGGTGATGACGGCTTCGACGCCCGCGCGCTTGCTCAGCGCCCCGGCCAGCTCGGAGCCGATCTGGCCGTTGGCGCCGATGATGAGGATGCGCTGTCCCTTCGTGGTCTCGCTCATTGCGCGGCTCCCACCAGGCCCAGCTCCCTGCCGGCCTTCGCGAAGACCTCGACGGCCTTCTCCAGGTGGTGCCGGTCGTGCACCGCCGACATCTGCACGCGGATGCGCGCCTGCCCCTTCGGGACGACCGGGAAGAAGAAGCCGACCGCGTACAGCCCCAGCTCCAGGATGCGCTGCGACAGCTGCTGCGCCTTGACGGCGTCGCCGATCATGATCGGGACGATCGGATGCTCGCCCGGCTTGATCTCGAAGCCCGCGGCGGTGATGGCCTGGCGGAACCAGGCGGTGTTGTCGGCGAGCTTGTCGCGCAGCTCGGTGCTGGCCTCCAGCAGGTCGAGCACGGCCAGCGAACCGGCGACGATCGCCGGCATCACCGTGTTGGAGAACAGGTACGGGCGCGAGCGCTGGCGCAGCAGCTCGATCACTTCCTTCTTGCCCGTGGTGAAGCCGCCCGAGGCGCCGCCCAGCGCCTTGCCCAGCGTGCCGGTGATGATGTCGATCTTGCCGAACACGCCGCGGAACTCGTGCGTGCCACGGCCGCGCGCGCCCAGGAAGCCGGTGGCGTGGCACTCGTCGATGCCCAGCAGCGCGCCGTGCTGGTCGCACAGGGCGCGGATCTTGTCGAGCTGGGCGATGGTGCCGTCCATCGAGAACGAGCCGTCGGTGAAGACGAGCTTGAAGCGCGCGCCGGCGGCGTCGGCGGCCTTGAGCTGCGCCTCGAGGTCGGCCAGGTCGTTGTGGGCGTAGCGCAAGCGCTTGGCCTTGCACAGGCGGATGCCGTCGATGATGGAGGTGTGGTTCAGCGCGTCGCTGATGATGGCGTCCTCCTCGCCCAGCAGCGGCTCGAACAGGCCGCCGTTGGCGTCGAACGCCGCGGCGTAGAGGATGGTGTCCTCGGTGCCGAGGAACCGGGCCAGGCGCTGCTCCAGCTCCTTGTGGATGTCCTGCGTGCCGCAGATGAAACGCACCGAGCTCATGCCGTAGCCGTGCGTGCGCAGGCCTTCGTGCGCCGCCTCGATCACCTTCGGATGCGAGGACAGCCCGAGGTAGTTGTTGGCGCACAGGTTGATCAGCTCGCGGCCGTCGGCCAGCTTGACCAGCGCGCCCTGCGGCGTGGCGATGATGCGCTCGGACTTGAACAGCCCCGCGGCGCGGATGCCGTCCAGTTCGGACTGGATGTGTTGGTTGAATGCGGCGACGTTGGCCATAGTCATTGTCCTTCAGGCACAATCTTGTTCAATGCGAATTTATTTGTTCGATATATCGAACGAGAATGCAGTATCGTGAACATTGGCCGATTCGTCAAGCGAATGGGCCTCTTCCGGGACGAAAACGAACGTGTCGCGCAATCTTGCCGTCGAGCCGCCCAAGGTGGGCAACACCCTGGCGGAGCTGCGCCAGCTGCGGGCGCTGTCGCTGGACGAGCTGTCGCGGCTGGCGGGGGTGTCGAAGTCGATGCTGTCGCAGATCGAGCGCAACCAGGCCAACCCGACCGTGGCGGTGGTCTGGCGCCTGGCCAACGCGCTGGGCGTGCCGCTGGGCCAGCTGCTGGACGGCGAGCGCCCCGCCCTGCCCGCCATCACCACGGTGGCCGGCCACGCGACGCCCTCCCTGCGCAGCCCCGACGGCAAGTGCGAGCTGCGCATCCTCGGCCCGATCGAGCTGGCCGGCCAGTTCGAGTGGTACGAGCTGACGGTGCAGCCCGGCGGCACGCTGGAATCGCAGGCCCACGAACCGGGCTCGCGCGAGCATCTGACCGTGCTGGGCGACGGCCCGCTGGAAGTGCGCTCGGGCAGCGACGTCACCACCCTGCAGGCCAACGAGACGGCGCGCTACGTCGTCGACGTGCCGCACGCCATCTCCAACCCGGGCAAGCACGTCGTGCGGGCGCTGATGGTGGTGGTGCACGCGGGCTAGTCAGGCTGACAGAGCAGCGGCGCGCAGATCGGGTCGAGCGACACGTCGACCACGCCCTCGCGCCGCGCGTAGGCCAGCATCTGCTCGCGCATCGCCGCCGGCAGGCTGACCTTCAGCGAGCCCGACGCGCCCCACGCCGGCAGGCCCAGGCCGGCGGACATGAAGCGCAGGCAGACCGCGCCGCCCGCCTGCGCCAGCTCGCCGTCGCGGCCGCGCGCGGGCAGCAGCACGGCGTAGACGAAGCGCTTGCCGGACGCGTCGCGCTCGAGCGGCAGCGGATCGCGCCAGGCGCCGACGCGCCGGCCCGAGTCGCACAGCGTCGCCTTGACCTCGGGATACGAATTCTCGTCGCGCGCCTCGCGGAAGATGTCTGCATCGCTCTCGACGCGCACCAGCACATACCCCGTGACGTTCAGCGCCGCCCCGCCGCCGGCGACCTTCTCGCGGTGGTCCACGAAGCGCAGGTCGACCAGCCTGAAGGCCCAGCGCTCGTGCAGCAGCCACGCCGCCGCGGCGCCGGCCGCCAGGACGAGCAGGATCGCCAGCAGCCAGCGGCGCCGGGGAGTCGACGTGCGTTGCGTATCCATGGCTGGCGCGTGCGGCAATGGGCGTGCTCAGGCGGGCAGGACCTCGGCCAGCCGGATCACGTCGACGCCCAGCCTGCCGCGCGCGGGCGCCAGCGCCGCGATCGGCGCGAGCAGCAGCGCGTCGACCAGCGGCGCCAGCGGCGTGTGCGCCGGATCGCACAGCAGCACGTAGCGCGGCTGGTTCTCCTCGTCGAGGCGGCCGACCCAGTCCAGCGTCATCAAGGCCTCCAGCACGGATTCGATCTGCAGCGGATCCATGCGCAGGCTGTCGGCCAGCGCGAAGCCGTCCATGCCGTGCTCGCCGGCCTCGCGGCTGCGCTGCAGGCGGCGCACGATGTCGAGCGCGAGCGCGAAGCGCTGGCCCGGCACGCGGCCGTGCTGCACGAGGTTCAGCTTCAGGCTGGGCGCGTAGGCGGCGATCACCGCCCCCAGCAGCACGATGACCCATCCGAGGTAGATCCACAGCAGGAAGATCGGCACCGTGGCGAACGCGCCGTAGATGCTGGAGTACGAGGTCATGTGCGTCAGGTACCAGCCCAGCGAGCGCCGCGCCACCTCGAAGCCGACCGCCACGAACAGCCCGCCGGCGACCGCGTGCCGCCACGCCACCGGCGCGTGCGGGACGTAGTGGTACAGCGCGCTCATCGCGGTCGCGAGCGCGGTGAACTCCAGCACCGACAGCGCGAGGCTGACCCCGCCCGACATCTGCGCCACCATGCCGCTGGACGCCGAGATCGCGTACGACATCAACGTCAGGCTGGCGCCCAGGATCAGCGGCCCCAGCGTCATCGCGGCCCAGTAGATCAGCACGCGCTGCGCGATCGGCCGCGGCTTGCGCACGCGCCAGATCGCGTTGAGCGTGCGGTCGATCGTCAGGATCAGCGCCATCGCCGTGAAGCCCAGCGCGATCAGGCCGGCCGCGCCGAGCCGGCTCGCCTTGGTGGCGAACATCGTCAGCGCGCCCAGCACCGGCTTGGCGATGTTGGGCGGCACCAGCGTCTGCAGGAAGTACTTCTCCAGCCCGGCCTGGAAGTGGCTGAACATCGGGAACGCGGTGAACACGGCCAGCATCACCGTCAGCAGCGGCACCAGCGAGATCAGCGTCGTGAACGTGAGGCTGCTCGCGGTCAGGCCGAGGCGGTCGTCGCGGAAGCGCGCGCGCAGCGTGCGCAGCGTCTCGAACCAGGGCCAGTTGCGCAGGGTCTTCATGGGGCCGGCGAGCAGCGCGCTCATCGGCGTGTTCAACGTCTTGGAAACGGTCATGACGACTATCATGCCAAACATGGTCGCCGCCCCCATGACACCCGATCGCGTCACCACCCTCTCGCGCCTCGCGGCGGTGGCCGCCGCCCTCGCGCTGGCGGCGCTGGCCGTCGCCTGGGAGCTCGTGTGGGCGCGCACCGGCAACGGCACGCTGGTGGTCAAGGCCCTGCCCTTCGTCGCCGCGCTGCCGGGGCTGCTCAAGCACCGCATGTACACGTATCGCTGGGTCAGCCTGCTGGTCTGGCTGTACGTCGCCGAGGCGATCGTGCGCATCGGCGACCGCTGGCCTTCGAACGCGTGCGCATGGGCCGAGCTCGTGCTGGCGCTGGTGCTGTTCGCGGCCTGCGCGACGCAGGTGCGCTGGCGGCATACGGTGGCGAGGCGGCTGCCGCAGGCCGGGGATCCGCGTGCCGGCGCCGGCGTCGAACATTGAGATGAGCGCGCTGCTGGACGACCTGCGCGCCCTCGTCGGCGCGGCCCACGTGCTGGCCGGCGACGACGGCGAGGCGCTCGCCGGCTACGAGCGCGACTGGCGCAAGCGCTATCGCGGCCGCAGCCTGTGCGTCGTGCTGCCCGGCTCGGCCGGCGAGGTCGCCGCCGTCGTGCGCCGCTGCGCGCGCGCGGACGGCGTCAGCATCGTCCCGCAAGGCGGCAACACGGGGCTGGTGGGCGGCGGCGTGCCCGACGAGTCGCGCCGACAGGTCGTGCTGAGCACGAAGCGCCTGCGCGCCGTGCGCCAGGTCGACGTCGACAACCTGACCCTCACCGTGGAGGCCGGCCTCGCGCTGCACGAGGCGCAGGCCGCCGCGGCCGCCGCGGGCCTGCTGTTCCCGCTGAGCCTGGCCTCCGAAGGCAGTTGCACGATCGGCGGCAACCTGGCCACCAACGCCGGCGGCACGCAGGTGCTGCGCTTCGGCAACGCGCGCGAGCTGTGCCTTGGGCTGGAGGTCGTGACGGCGCAGGGCGAGCTCTGGAGCAGCCTGCACGGCCTGCGCAAGGACAACACCGGCTACGACCTGCGCGACCTGTTCGTCGGCAGCGAGGGAACGCTGGGCATCATCACCGCCGCGACGCTGCGCCTGTTCCCGCAGCCGCGCGCCGGCGTCACCGCCTGGGCCACCTGCCGCGCGCTGGCCGACGCCGTCGCCCTGATGCGGCGGCTGCGCGCGGCCTTCGACGCCGAACTGGTCGGCTACGAGGCGATGAACCCGGCCTCGCTGGCGCTGGTCGAGCGCCATTTCGCGGCGCTGCGCGCGCCGCTGCCGCTGGCCGACGCGGCCGGCGCGCCGCTGTGGTCGGTGCTGGTCGACCTCGCCTCGCCGCACGACGAATCCACGCTGCGCGACCGCGCCGAGGCCGCGCTGGCCGCGTCGCTCGCCGCGGGCGAGACGGTCGACGTCGCCGTCCCCGCCAGCGCGGCGCAGACGCGCCTGCTCTGGCAGCTGCGCGAGGCGATCCCGCTGGCGCAGGCCGCCGAGGGCCTGAACATCAAGCACGACATCGGCGTGCCGCTGTCGTCGCTGGCGGACTTCGTCGCCGCCGCCGACGCCGCGCTCGAGGCCGTCGTGCCCGGCGCGCGCCACGTCACGTTCGGGCACCTGGGCGACGGCAACCTGCACTACAACCTGCAGGCCCCCGCGGGCGTCGATGCCGCCGCCTTCCTCGCGCGCCACGAGCACGCGGTCAACGCCTGCGTGCACGACGTCGTCGGCCGCTTCGGCGGCACGTTCTCGGCCGAGCACGGCATCGGCCGCCTCAAGCGCGGCGAGCTGGCGCTGCGCAAGCCCGCGCCGGCCGTCGCGATGATGAAGGCGATCAAGGCCGCGCTGGATCCGCGCGGCCTGCTCAATCCGGGCGTGCTGCTGCCCGATTGAGCCTCGCTTGCCTGGACATGTGCAGGCAAGACCGAGGGTTAATGGCGTTAGCACAAACCCCGGAGTTTTTCATTCCGGCGTCATGCAAATCGCGCATGGCCGCCCAGTGACTCGGCATTGGATCGCCGACCGCCTTAGCCCCTACAGTGCGGCCACGACAGACGCGTCGGCGGCCGACCAGGCCTGCACGGCGGCGCACGGAGACGAGCGTTTCACACATGCATCCCTGCAGAGAATACTGGGGCCAGGACGTCGCCTACGGGTCGCTCGTCAAGGGCGAACCCACCCAACGCACCGGCCGCTTCGGCCTGCGCACCGAGTTCTGGATCCTCGACACCCAGGATGGGTCCCGCCCCGCCCCCCATGCCGAACTGGCCGGACTGATGCGCCGCATCGCCGGCCTGGCCGGCGGCGACGAGGCGCTGCGCCAGTCGGCGGCGCACATCAAGGACTTCCTGCAGGCCGGCAAGGCCGCGGCGCCCGCGCCCGCCGGCGCGCCGCCCGGCATGCGCGGCGAGAGCGTCGACGAGAACGGCCGCATCCTGGGCGTCGCCACGCTGCACCGCACGCCGATGCTGCCGCCCGGCTCGTTCGCGGCCGCCGCGGGCGTTGCCAGCCGGCAGGAGCGCGAGGAGTCCTCGGCGCAGCTGTGCGCCGAGTTCATGCGCCATCTCAGCGCGCTGGGCCAGGCCGACGGCGTCTCCCGGATCGACTGGGTGATGGTGCGCGCCACGGACACCGCGGACGGCGCGCGCTCGCACCTGGGCGCCACGCCCGTGGGGCCGGTGGCGCTGAAGCCGTTCCGGTCCGATGCCGGCGACGGTTTCCCGAGCCAAGCCTGAAAGCACGCCGCCGGCGCGCCGCCGCCTCACTGCAGCGAGGACTTCGGCGGCAGCCCCGCGGGCAGCGTGAACACCTCGATGCCCTCGTCCGCCAGCGCCTCGCGCTCCTCGACCGTCGCCTGGCCGCGGATGCCCTTGGCCTCGATCTCGCCGTAGTGGATGCGGCGCGCCTCCTCGGCGAAGCGCGTCCCGACGTCCTCGGTGCCGTTCAGGATCTCGGCCACCGCCTCGACGAAGCGCCGGACGGCGCCGTCGCCCTGCGGCGCCGTGTCGACGGCCGCGGCCGGCGCATCGGCGGCGGCCGGGGCGCTCGCGCGCGCGGGGGCGGCCGCGGGCTCGCGCGCGCCCGAGAGGTTCAGGCGCGGCGCGCTCGGCAGGCGCAGCACCTCGGCGTTGCCGCAGACCGGGCAGTCGAGCAGGCCGCGTTCGCGCTGCGAGCCGTAGTCGTCCTCGGAGGCGAACCAGCCCTCGAAGCCGTGTCCCGCGGCGCAGCGCAGGTCGAGCACCTTCATGGCGCCCGCCTCACTCCACGCGCTGCCACGTCGGCTCCCACTGCCCGCTGCGCCACAGCTGCAGCTTGAGCAGCGCGACCATGGTCTTGGCGTCGGTGAGCTCGCCGCTGGCCGACCGCGCAAGCAGCGCGGCCTCGGTCATCGTGAAGACCTCGAGGAACTCGCCCTCGTCGAGCTTCTGCGCGCCGGCGACGAGGCCGCGCGCGAACCAGATCTCGATGAACTCGTTGGAGTACGCGGGCGCGTTGTGCAGGCGTCCGGCGTAGGCCCATTCGCGCGCGGTGTAGCCGGTCTCCTCCAGCAGCTCGCGCCGGGCGCAGTCCAGCGTCGTCTCGTTCGGGTCGAGCTTGCCGGCGGGAAACTCCAGCAGCACGTGGTCGAGCGGATAGCGGTGCTGGCGCTCCACCACCAGCTGGCCGTCGTCGGCGATCGGCACGATCATGACGGCCCCCGGATGCACGATGTGCTCGCGCCAGGCCAGATGGCCGTCCGGCAGCTTCACCTGGTCGCGCCGCACCTTGAGGAAGGCGCCGTCAAAGACGCTCTCGGAGCGCACGAGGCGCTCCACGAGATGGGCGTCGCCCCCCGGCTGCGCGCGGACCGGGGAGCCCCCGCCGACGATGGGCTCCGCGTTCTCGTCCTTCACGCGCCCTCCGGAACGCTCAGGAGTTCAGGGCCTTGAGCACCGCCTCGCGGCAGGCGATCATCAGGCCGTCCGGCAGCACGCCGAAGCCCAGCGCCGCGAGGCCGTTGAGCGCCAGCAGCACGGTGGCGCCGGTCTCGCCGCGGATCGGCGTCGGATCGACCGGCTCGTCGAAGAACATCGTCTTGACGATGCGCAGGTAGTAGTACGCGCCGATCAGCGACAGCAGCACCGCGATCACCGCCAGCACGATGTAGACCTGGTTGCCGGTGCTCACCAGCGCCTGCAGCACGGCCAGCTTCGCGTAGAAGCCGACCAGCGGCGGGATGCCGGCCAGCGAGAACATGAAGATGGCCATCACGCCGGCGATCCACGGCGAGCGCTTGCTCAGGCCGGCGAGGTCGGAGATCTCCTCGCTCTCGAAGCCGTTGCGCGACAGCACCATGATCAGGCCGAAGGTGCCCAGCGTCGTCAGCACGTAGGTGATGATGTAGAACAGCGCCGAGCTGTAGCCGTTGCCGGCTGCGACGGTCTTCATGTCGACCACGGTCGGCGTGAAGCCCAGCAGCATGAAGCCCAGTTGCGCGATCGCCGAGTAGGCCAGCAGGCGCTTCAGGTTCGACTGCGCGATGGCGGCGAAGTTGCCCAGCGTCATCGAGAACACCGCGAGCACGATCAGCATTTCCTGCCAGTCGGTCGCGAGGCCGGTCAGGCCTTCGACGAGGATGCGGATCGTGATGCCGAACACGGCGAGCTTGGGCGCACCGGCGATCAGCAGCGTGACGGCCG
>DASQCX010000942.1:0-1551 GCA_035634455.1 Burkholderiaceae bacterium | reverse complement strand
GGGCCTGGTGCAGCGCCTGCGCGCCTGGCGCGAGACGCTGGACAACCGCTGGAACCAGTGGGTGCTGGGCTACAACCGCAGCGCGCAGTTCGACCTGCTGAAGAAGGCCGGCATCGGGTCGCCCGACACCGACGACCTCGGCCGCCTGCTGACGTTCCTGATCAGCGGCGGCGCGCTCTTCGGCACCGGCATGGCGTGGTGGGACTCGCATCGCCGCACGCCGGGCCAGCGCCTCGTGCGCCGGCTCGCCTCCGCCCTGCGCGTGCTGCAGGCGCACGGCGTGCGCGTGGCGCCGCACGAATCGCCCGGCGTCGCGGCCGCCGCGCTGCGGCGCCGCTTCGGCGCGCCGGCCGAGCCGCTCGCGCGCGAGCTCGACGCGATCGAACGCCTGCGCTACGGCCCCGACGCCGGCCGCGCCGCGCCCGACTGGCGCCCCGTGCGCGCCGCCGCGCGCGCGCTCGCCGGCGCGCTCGCGCAGCGCGCCCGCGCGGGCGGTGCGATGCCCGCGTCCGCGACCCCCTGAAGCGCGGACGCGACACGGGGTCCTTCGCGCACGAAAGTCGCGGCCGGCGTGGCTAAACTGGATCGATGAACCGCGCGCCCGAGATCCGCCCGCCCTCGCCCAGCCACATCGAGGCGCCGCGGCGCCTCGTCGCGGCGCTCGCGACCATCGCGCTCGCCTCGTTCGTCGGCCCGGCGTTCGCGCAGGCCGACGCATCCGCATCCGCGGCCGCGCACGCGCCGCACGCCAAGGCCGGCGCGAAGAAAAAGGCGAAGAAGGCCAAGGCGGCGGCCCCGCGCGACGACGACGCCCCCGACAGCTTCGTCTACGGCCGGCGCGACGACGTGCTCGCGTTCGCGGCCCAGGTCGCCGAGGAGCGCGGCCTCGACCGCGCCTGGGTCGAGGACCAGCTGTCGCGCGCCCGCTACCAGCCGGCGGTCGCCAAGGCGATCATGCCGGCGCCGGCCGGCACCGCGAAGAACTGGGCCGCATACCGCGACCGCTTCGTCGAGCCCCGGCGCATCGCGGCCGGCGTGCAGTGGTGGCAGGCGCACGCCGCCACGCTGGACGACGCGCAGCAGCGCTACGGCGTGCCGCCCGAACTGGTGGCCGGCATCGTCGGCGTCGAGACCTTCTACGGCCGACTGACCGGCAACTTCCGCGTCCTCGACGCCCTGGCCACGCTGGCGTTCGACTTCCCCAAGGGCCGCTCCGACCGCAGCGCGTTCTACAGCGGCGAGCTGCGCGCCTTCCTCGTGTGGTGCGCGCTGGAAGGCCGCGACGCCGACACCGTGCGCGGCTCGTTCGCCGGCGCCATCGGCTGGCCGCAGTTCATGCCCAGCAGCCTGCTGAAGTACGCGGTCGACTACGACCACGACGGCCGCGTCGACCTCGCCGGCGGCGGCGACGACGTCGTCGGCAGCATCGCCAGCTACATGGCCACCTTCGGCTGGCAGCGCGACCTGCCGCTCTACTTCGACGCGCAGCCGCCGGCCGACCTGGAGGCGCGCGCCCGGCTCGTCGCGGTCGACATCGTGCCGCGCATGACC
>DASQCX010000941.1:0-2296 GCA_035634455.1 Burkholderiaceae bacterium | reverse complement strand
CACCAGCATCAGCGAGTTGCGCAGCAGCTCGGCGATCCGCTCGCGCTGCGGCGCGATGCCCTGGGCGCAGTGCTTGTCGAAGCCGCGCATGCCGTCGTCGAGCAGCCGCACGCTCTGCAGCAGGTTGTGGATCATCACCGGCTTGTAGACGTTGAGCTCGAAGTTGCCGCTGGCCCCGGCCATGCTCACCGCGACGTCGTTGCCGATCACCTGGCAGCACAGCATCGTCAGCGCCTCGCACTGCGTCGGGTTGACCTTGCCGGGCATGATGGAGCTGCCGGGCTCGTTCTCGGGGATGCGGATCTCGCCCAGGCCGCTGCGCGGGCCGCTGGCCAGCCAGCGCACGTCGTTGGCGACCTTGGTCAGCGCCGCCGCGAGCGACTTGAGCGCGCCGTGCGCCCGCACGATGGCGTCGTGCGCCGCCAGCGCCGCGAACTTGTTGGGCGCGGTGACGAAGCCGAGCCCGGTCATGCGATCGAGCTCGGCCGCCACGTCGGCGCCGAACGACGCGGGCGTGTTCAGGCCGGTGCCCACCGCCGTGCCGCCGAGCGCGAGCTCGCGCAGCTCGGGCAGCGTCGCGTGCAGCGCGCGCTCGGCGTGATCCAGCTGCGCGACCCAGCCGGAGATCTCCTGGCCGAGCGTCAGCGGCGTCGCGTCCTGCAGGTGGGTGCGACCGATCTTGACGATGTCCTCGAACGCCTTGGCCTTCGCGTCCAGCGTGGCGCGCAGGCCCTGCAGCGCCGGGATCACGTGCTGCGCGATGCCCTGGACGGCGGCGACGTGCATCGCGGTCGGGAAGACGTCGTTGGAGGACTGGCCCATGTTGACGTCGTCGTTCGGGTGCACCAGCCGCTTCAGGCCCAGCGGCCCGCCCAGCAGCTGCGACGCGCGGTTGGCCAGCACCTCGTTCATGTTCATGTTGCTCTGCGTGCCCGAGCCCGTCTGCCAGACCGACAGCGGGAACTCGGCGTCCCAGCGGCCCTCGATGACCTCGGCCGCGGCGCGCGCGATGGCGTCGGCCTTGGCCGCGGGCAGCCGGCCGCCGCGCTCGTTGGCGCGCGCCGCCGCGCTCTTGACCAGCGCCAGCGCGTGCAGCAGCTCGGGCGGCATGCGTTCGGTGGAGATGGCGAAGTGCTCGATGGAGCGCTGCGTCTGCGCGCCCCACAGGTGCTCGCCGGGGACGGGGATGTCGCCCCAGGCGTCGTGCTCGATGCGTCGTTCGGTGCTCATGGTCGTTCGTCCCGCGAAGGAGGAGGGGGTATCGAGAGCGTACCGCCGCCGCGAAGACCCTGCGCGGCGAGGCCGGCGCGCCGCCGCGTGCGTGCGCGACGGGCGGGGGAATCCCTTGCTGCACCGCAGCGCGCCGCCTCTAGAATCGACCGGCAATCATTCCAACGGGGACACTTTCATGGTCACGTCGCGTCGCACCACCCAGGCCACCGCCGATCCGGCAGCGCCCGCGGGCCTGCGCATCCTCAAGAAGTACCCCAACCGCCGGCTCTACGACACGCTGACCAGCTCGTACATCACGCTGGCCGACGTCAAGAAGATGGTGCTCGAGGGCGCGGCCTTCGAGGTGCGCGACGCCAAGACCGGCGACGACCTCACCCGCTCGATCCTGCTGCAGATCATCCTGGAGGAGGAGACCGGCGGCATGCCGATGTTCAACACCCAGATGCTGGCGCAGATCATCCGCTTCTACGGCCACGCGATGCAGGGCGTGATGGGCTCCTATCTCGAGAAGAACCTGGCCGCGCTCGCCGAGATGCAGGCCCGCTTCGCCGAGGGCGGCAAGGGCCTGTACGACGCCAGCGCGCTCACGCCCGAGGGCTGGGCCAAGTTCATGAGCGGCCAGGCGCCGATGATGCAGAACCTGATGGGCAGCTACCTCGAGCAGTCCAAGAAGCTGTTCGAGCAGATGCAGGAGCAGATGGGCAAGCCGGGCGAGGGCATGTTCCCGATTCCCGGGTTCCCGCCGACCAAGCGCTGACCGTTCGCGGATGAGCCGTCGTCGACCGCGGGATGGTGCATGGCACGCATCCTGATCGCCTGGGAATTCGGCCGCAACCTGGGCCACATCGCGCGCGACCTGCCGCTGGCCCGCGCCTGCCGCGAGGCCGGGCACGAGGTGGTCTGGGCCGTGCGCGACCTGCGCGGCGTCGCGCGCGAGCTCGCCGGCGAGGACTTCGCGCTGCTGCAGGCGCCGCTCCTGCGCAGCGGCCGCGTCAACGCGCCGCCGGTGAGCTTCGCGGACATGCTGCTGCGCGAGGGCTACGAGGACGCCGAGGGACTGCTG
>DASQCX010000940.1:0-4059 GCA_035634455.1 Burkholderiaceae bacterium | reverse complement strand
CATGAGCTTGCCACCCTCGAACTTGCCGCTCTTCCTCAGGCGCCGGCGCCACTCGGTCATCGCGCGCATCGGCGCGCTGCCGGTGCCGGTGCAGATCATGACGACGTGCGACTTCGGATGGTTCGGCATCAGGAACGATTGGCCGAACGGGCCGATCACCTGCACGCTGTCGCCGACCTTCAGGTCGCAGACGTAGTTCGAGCACACGCCCCGCACCGGCCGGCCCTGGTAGTCCTCGGTGACGCGCTTGACCGTCAGCGAGACGTTGTTGTAGCCGGGCCGCTCGCCGTTGCGCGGGCTTGCGACCGAGTACTGCCGTGCGACATGCGGACGGCCGAGCGCGTCGGTTCCCGGCGGGATGACACCGATCGACTGGCCTTCGAGCACGGGGAACGGAATCGCGCCGAAGTCGAGCACGATGTGGTGCGTCTGGTTGTGATAGCCCGCCTCGGTGCAGTTGACGTTGCCGACGACGGTCGCCGTCGTCGGCGTCTTCGGCCCGAACAGGTTCGTGTACGCGTGCGCCGCCGACCACGGCGGCACCGTCGCGCCGTACGCTGCGCTGTTGAACGGCGCCTCGCCGTTGGCGGCCTCGGGCTTGACCGCGAGCACCGGCTCGGCCGCGGCGGCGGCGACGACATCGGGCGCGACGCCCTCGGCGGCGAGTTGGTCCGCGGTGAGCTCGGGCGGCAGCTCATCCCAGAGCAGCTGCTCCTCGATCGGGTACGCGCGCATCTTCGGCACCGTGCGCCAGTTGTCGATCGATCCGGTCGGGCACGGCGCGATGCACGCCATGCACTGGTTGCAGACGTCGGCGCGGACGACGTAGTTGCGATCGTCGTGCGTGATCGCACCGACGGGGCACGTCGCCTCGCAGGTGTTGCAGCGGATGCAGATCTCGGGGTCGATCAGGTGCTGGCGGAGAAGGGTGGCGACGGCCATGTCCATGATCCGGGTCTCCTGCGCGGCGCCGCTGCCGCGGTCGGTCTCAGTTGAAGCGCACGTACTCGAAGTCGACCGGCTGGCGGTTGATGCCCATCACCGGCGGCGCGATCCAGCCGGCGAACCTGCCCGGCGCGATGCACTGGCCCATCAGCGAGGCCACGAACGCGCGATCGTCGGACGTCGGCAGCCATTCCGGCCTCTTCGCTTCCCACTCGACCTCGCCGACGACGCGGCCGTCCGGCGACATCCGGATACCCGCCAGCGCGCCGATGCTGCGGTTGAACGCCTTGTGCGGCACCTTCAGGCGCGTGGCGATGCCGGCCTTCTCGATGACCTTGTTCCAGCGCTCGACGCCGGCGACAGAATCCTTGATGAAATCGTCGCGCAGCACCTCGTTGAGCGCGTTGAGCATCGGCACTTCCTTCTCGACGAGCTGGCCGTCCCTGACCTCCAGCACCTTGTACGACTGGCCCTTGAGCACGTGGTCGTCGGTGCGCTTGCCCTCCTCGTAGCGGCCCTTCAGGCCCGAGCTGTAGAAAGTCGCGGCGTTGCTGGACTGGTCCGCGCCGAACAGGTCGATGGTGACGCTGTAGTGGAAGTTCAGGTAGCGCTGGATCGTCGGCAGGTCGATCGCGCCGGCCGCGCGCACCTTGCCGACGTCGTCCGTCCCGAGCTCGTTCATCACCTGGCAGGTGCGCGCGATCGTGCGCGACACGCCGCTCTCGCCCACGAACATGTGGTGCGCCTCTTCGGTCAGCATGAACTTGGTCGTGCGGGCGAGCGGGTCGAACGCGCTCTCGGCCAGCGCCGACAGCTGGAACTTGCCGTCGCGGTCGGTGAAGTAGGTGAACATGAAGAAGCTCAGCCAGTCCGGCGTCTTCTCGTTGAACGCGCCCAGGATGCGCGGGTTGTTCTCGTCGCCGGAGCGGCGGTCGAGCATCGCGTCCGCCTCCTCGCGGCCGTCGCGGCCGAAGTGCTTGTGCAGCAGGTAGACCATCGCCCACAGGTGGCGGCCTTCCTCGACGTTGATCTGGAACAGGTTGCGCAGGTCGTACATCGACGGCGCGGTCAGGCCCAGGTGGCGCTGCTGCTCCACCGACGCGGGCTCGGTGTCGCCCTGCGTGACGATGATGCGGCGCAGGTTGGCGCGGTGCTCGCCGGGCACGTCCTGCCAGGCCTTGTCGCCCAGGTGGTCGCCGAAATGCACCTTGCGCTCGGCGTCGCCCGGGTTCAGGAAGATGCCCAGCGGTAGTCGCGCATCTTGACGTGGCCGAACTGGGCCCAGCCCTGCGGGTCGACGCTGACGGCGGTGCGCAGGTAGACGTCGTAGTTCGTCGAACCCTCGGGGCCGACGTCGTCCCACCAGTGGATGAAGTTGGGCTGCCACTGCTCGAGCGCGCGCTGCAGCGTGCGGTCCTCGCTCAGGTTGACGTTGTTGGGGATCTTCTGGCCGTAGTCGATGGAAGTGGCGGACACTTGGAATCTCCTCGATGCGGATGCGGGGCGATCAGACGCGATGGAAGTCGAACTGCGACTTCTCGCCGGTGCCGTAGACCTTGAGCGCGCCCTTGGCGCCGACGGCGTTCGGGCGCTGGAAGATCCAGTTCTGCCAGGCGGTGAGGCGGCCGAAGACGCGGGTGAACATCGTCTCGGTGCCGTTGAAGCGCAGGTTGGCCTCGAGACCGGTGAGCGCGTCGGGCGACATCGCCGCGCGTTCCTCGATGGCGATGCGCAGCTCGTCGGCCCAGTCGATGTCGTCGGGGTTGGCGGTGTTCAGGCCGAGCGCGTGCGCGGCGTCGGCGTCCAGCGGGCAGCCGATCGCCTCGCGCACCGCGGCCAGCGCCGCTGCGTCCTCGTAGAAGCGGCGCTCCAGGCGCGACTGACCCGTGGCCATCGGGTAGAGGCCGAAGTTGGCCTCGCCGACGCCGATCTTCGGCGCGCGCTCGGCGTCGTCCGGCAGCGCCAGGTGATAGATGCGATCGGCGGCGAGCGCCACTTCCAGCAGCGTGCCGGCGAAGCACGACTCCGGTTCGATGACCGCGAACAGCGTGCGCGACGACACGTCCAGGCGGCTGAACGTGCGGCGCAGCAGGCCGACGGTCTCGCGCACCAGCCAGTGCTCGCGCTGCGCCTGCAACGTCGCGTCGACGGCCAGCGCGCGCGCGGCGTCGCCCTGCGTCTTGAGCAGCCACGTGCCGATTTCCTGCTCGTTGGTGCGCAGCTGCAGGATGGCGTCGTCGAGCTGCCGCGCCATCGCCAGCGGCCACCAGACGGCGCCCGCGGCGACGATGGCATCGGGCGTGGCGGCGACGTCGGCGGTCGGCGCGAGCACGGTCAGCGTCGCGGTGCGGCGGGCGCGGTCGATGTCGACGCGCACGTGCTCGTAGCGCAGCGCGTCGGCCGTGATCTCGACTTGCAGCGGCGTCAGCGCGATGCCCGCGACGTCCGCGGGCCGCCGGCTGTCCTGGCCCAGCGCATGCGCGCGCTCCTGCACGGCCTGCGCGAACTGCGCCGGCTTGACGATCTCGTCGACCAGCCGCCAGTCCTTCGCGCGCTGACCGCGCACGCCCTCGACGCTGGTGCAGAAGATGTCGGCCAGGTCGTGGCGCACCTTGCGCTTGTCGGTGACGCGCGTCAGACCGCCGGTGCCGGGCAGCACGCCCAGCAGCGGCACCTCGGGCAGGCTCACGGCCGACGAGCGGTCGTCCACCAGCATGATCTCGTCGCAGGCCAGCGCCAGCTCGTAGCCGCCGCCGGCGCAGGCGCCGTTGACCGCGGCCAGGAACTTCAGGCCCGAGTGGCGCGAGGAGTCCTCGATGCCGTTGCGCGTCTCGTTGGTGAACTTGCAGAAGTTCACCTTCCAGGCGTGGCTGGAGACGCCCAGCATGAAGATGTTGGCGCCCGAGCAGAACACGCGGTCGCGGCCGCTGGTGACGACCACCGAGCGCACCGACGGATGCTCGAAGCGGATGCGGTTGAGCGCGTCGTTGAGCTCGATGTCGACGCCCAGGTCGTACGAATTGAGCTTCAGCCGGTAGCCCGGATCGAGCCCGCCCGCTTCGGCGACGGCGAGGGCGAGGGTCGCGACCCGCCCGTCGCAGGACAGGCGCCAGT
>DASQCX010000939.1:0-4854 GCA_035634455.1 Burkholderiaceae bacterium | reverse complement strand
TCGGTCGGCCGAAAAGATCATGGTGCCGATGCTCGACATCCTGCAGTCGATCCCGATCCTCGGCTTCCTGTCGATCACGGTCACCGGCTTCATTGCGCTGTTCCCGGGCAACCTTCTCGGCGTGGAATGCGCGGCGGTCTTCGCGATCTTCACCTCGCAGGCCTGGAACATGGCCTTCAGCCTCTACCAGTCGCTGAAGACCGTGCCGGAAGAACTGCAGGAAGCGTCGCGCATCTTCCACCTGTCCACCTGGCAGCGTTTCTGGCGGCTCGAGTTGCCGTTCGCGATGCCGGGGCTGCTGTGGAACATGATGATGTCGATGTCCGGCGGCTGGTTCTTCGTGGTCGCCTCGGAAGCGATCTCGGTGTCGAACCAGAACATCAAGCTGCCGGGCGTGGGCTCGTACATCGCGCTGGCGATCGAGGCGCGCAACCTGCAGGCGATCGGCTGGGCCATCCTGGGCATGCTGATCGGCATCGTGATGTACGACCAGTTCCTGTTCCGCCCGCTGGTGGCCTGGGCCGACAAGTTCCGCTTCGAGGAGGGCGGCCAGGAGGCGGCGCCGACCTCGTGGCTGCTGACCTGGTCGCGCCGCACCGAGCGCATCGCCAAGCTCGGCGAGCGCTTCACGCGGGCGCTGGAGAGCACGTTCACCTGGTTCCGCATGACGCACGACGGCACGTCCATCCGTGCGCGCCAGGCGCCGCACAACGGGACGCTGGCGCGCGTGTGGGACGCGCTGATCGCGGCCGGCGGCCTCTACGCCGTCTACGAGCTCTACAGCTTCGTCCACGCCGAGGTCGGCTTCGGCGAGGTCTGGCACGTGTTCCTGCTGGGTTGCGCGACGATGCTGCGCGTGGTGATCCTGATCGCGCTGGCGTCGCTGGTCTGGGTGCCCATCGGGGTATGGATCGGGCTGCGGCCGGCGGTGTCGGGCCGGCTGCAGGCGGTGGCGCAGTTCCTGGCCGCGTTCCCGGCCAACCTGATGTTCCCGGTGGTCGTGGTGCTGATCGTGCACTGGCGCCTGAACCCCGACATCTGGCTGTCGCCGCTGATGGTGTTCGGCACGCAGTGGTACCTGCTGTTCAACGTGATCGCCGGCGCATCGTCGATCCCGGCGGAGCTGCGCTTCGCGGCGGGCAACCTGGGCCTGAGCGGCTGGCTGCGCTGGAAGCGCTTCTTCCTGCCGGCGGTGTTCCCCAGCTTCGTCACCGGCGCGATCACGGCCAGCGGCGGCTCGTGGAACGCCAGCATCGTGTCGGAGTACGTCACCTGGGGCGACACCACGCTGGAGGCCAAGGGCCTGGGCAGCTACATCGCGCACTTCACCGCCACCGGCGACTTCCACCGCATCGCGCTGGGCATCTGCGTGATGTGCGTGTTCGTGATGGGCATGAACCACTTCGTGTGGCGCCGCCTGTACCGCATCGCCGAAGAGCGCATGCACTTCTGATCGCGTTGCATCGCGCAGGCACCTGATCCAAGATTCGAACGACCATGGACAAGCACGGCTCCCCCATCATCCAGATCAACGACGTCCGCAAGGCCTTCCGCGCGGCGGACGGGCGCGAGCGGCCGGTGCTCGAGGGCGTGGACTTCACGCTGCGCGAGGGCGAGATCGTCGCGCTGCTGGGCCAGTCGGGCTCGGGCAAGAGCACGCTGCTGCGCATCATGGCCGGCCTGATCGGCGTCGACTCGGGCGCCGTGCAGTACCGCGGCCAGCCGCTTTACGGGCCGGCGCGCGCGATCAGCATGGTGTTCCAGTCGTTCGCGCTGTTCCCCTGGCTGACGGTGCAGCAGAACGTCGAGCTGGGCCTGGAGGCGCGCGGCATCGAGCGCGAGGAACGCGCCGAGCGCGCCGAGAAGGCGATCAGCCTGATCGGCCTGGCGGGCTTCGAGGGCGCGCTGCCGCGCGAGCTCTCGGGCGGCATGCGCCAGCGCGTGGGCATCGCCCGCGCGCTCGTCACGCAGCCCGACGTGCTGCTGATGGACGAGGCCTTCTCCGCGCTCGACGTGCTCACCGGCGAGCGCCTGCGCGACGACATCCTCGAGCTGTGGACGCAGGGCGGCATGCCCACCAAGGCGATGCTGGTGGTGTCGCACAACATCGAGGAGGCGGTGCTGATGGCCGACCGCATCCTCATCTTCGCGAGCGACCCCGGCCGCATCCGGTTCCAGCTCGCGATCGACCTGCCGCGCCCGCGCGTGGCCGACTCCGCCGAGGTGCGCTCGCTGATCGACGAGGTCTACGCGCTGATGACCGCCGGCGCCGTGCGGGCCGGCCGCACCACCGAGGAACCGGAAGCGCTGCGCCTGTACGACCGCCTGCCCGACGCCGACGTCGCGCGCATGGAGGGCCTGCTGGAACTGCTGGCCGGCGCGCCCTTCCACGGCGAGGCCGACCTGCCCAAGCTGGCCGAGGAATCGGAGCTCACCGACGACGAACTGCTGCCCGTGGCCAGCGCCATCGACCTGCTGGGCCTGGCGCGCGTGCAGAGCGGCGACCTGCACCTCACGCTGCTGGGCCGGCGCTACGTCGACGGCGACCACGCGGTGCGCCAGGAGCTGTTCGGCCAGCAGGTGCTCGCCAACGTGCCGCTGGCGGCGCACATCCGCCACAGCCTGGAGCAGGATCCGGCGCGCGCGCTGCCCGAGCAGCCGTTCCTG
Source organism: Burkholderiaceae bacterium (assembly GCA_035634455.1). Classification (GTDB taxonomy): domain Bacteria; phylum Pseudomonadota; class Gammaproteobacteria; order Burkholderiales; family Burkholderiaceae_C; genus Scleromatobacter. The sequence goes on along the minus strand of DASQCX010000939.1, from coordinate 2,187 downwards.
CGCCTGCTGCAGCAGCATCTCGACCCGGCCGAGGCCGAGCGCGTGCTCAAGACCGTCATCGAATGGGGCCGCCACGGCGAGGTGTTCGAGTACGACTTCCACGCCGGCAGCATCCACCTGCCCGACGACCAGCAGGACGAGGCGCGCAACTCCGTCATCGAGTGAGCCGGCGCGCCGCGCGTCCGCTCCGGGTCGCGGCCCGCTTCTTGCCCGCACGCGGGCTGCCGAACGGCAGAGCGTCATTCGCGCCTTCTAGAATCGCGTCTTGTCGCGGCGTCGTCCGCCTGTCGCCCGTCTCCTGGAGCTGAACCATGCCCGTCAATCTCGCCGTCCCCAAGCCCGCCGACCTGCATCCCGTCCCGGGTGTCCGCGTGGGCGTCGCGATGGCCGGCGTGCGCAAGGCCAACCGCAAGGACCTCGTCGCGTTCGTGCTCGACGCCGGCACCGTGGTGGCGGGCGTGTTCACGCAGAACCGCTTCTGCGCCGCGCCGGTGCAGGTCTGCCGCGAGCACCTGGCCGACGGACAGGGCGGCATCCGCGCGCTGGTCGTCAACACCGGCAACGCCAACGCGGGCACGGGCAGCGACGGCCTGGCGCGCGCGCGCCGCACCTGCGAGGCCGCCGCCGGCCTGCTGGGCCTGAAGCCGACGCAGGTGCTGCCGTTCTCCACCGGCGTGATCATGGAGACGCTGCCCGTCGAGCGCATCGAGGCCGGCCTGCCCGCCGCGCTCGGCGACCTGGACGCCGCCAACTGGCTGCAGGCCGCCGAGGGCATCATGACCACCGACACGCTGCCCAAGGCGGCGTCGACGCAGGTCACGATCGGCGGCAGGACGGTCACCGTCACCGGCATCAGCAAGGGCGCCGGCATGATCCGCCCCAACATGGCCACGATGCTGGGCTTCCTGGCCACCGACGCCGTGATCGCCGCGCCGCTGCTGCAGGCGCTCGCCAGGCAGGCGGCGGACGCGTCGTTCAACCGCATCACGATCGACGGCGACACCTCCACCAACGACAGCTTCGTCGTGATGGCCACGCAGCAGGCCGGCCATGCGCGCATCGAATCGCTGGAGTCGGCCGACGGCCGCGCGCTGGCGGCGGCGGTCACGCAGGTCGCGCAGAAGCTGGCGCAGGCCATCGTGCGCGACGGCGAGGGCGCCACCAAGTTCATCACGGTCCGCATCGAGGGCGGCCGCGACGAGGCCGAGTGCCGGCTCGCGGCCTACGCCATCGCGCATTCGCCGCTGGTCAAGACGGCCTTCTTCGCCAGCGATCCGAACCTCGGCCGCATCCTGGCGGCCGTGGGCTACGCCGGCATCGCCGACCTCGACCAGTCGCGGATCGACCTGTTCCTCGACGACGTCGCCGTGGTCGCCGACGGCGGCCGCCGGACCGACTACAAGGAAGAGGACGGCGCCCGCGTGATGAAGCAGGCCGAGATCACGGTGCGCATCGCCCTGAAGCGCGGCGACGCGTCCGCCACGGTGTGGACCTGCGACCTCTCGTACGACTACGTACGGATCAACGCGGAGTATCGCACCTGAGCGGCTAGTGTTCTGGCCCGCTCTCTGCTATCCCCTCGCCACTTCACACGTTCCGGACCGCCCGTGCGGTGTCCGCCCGCAGCTCCTCGGATCCGGATCCGAAAGCGCGGGTTGACTTCGGGAGCATCGGCCGGAACGGAGGCCAAACCGCGAAGGAGCCCGTGATGTCCGAGATCACCCCCGGCCCCCAGGCCGGTGCGGCTGCGCTCGTTGACGACCGCAGCCTGTCCCTCCGATCCCTGCTCGAGGCGGGGGTCCACTTCGGCCACCAGACCTGGCGCTGGAACCCGCGGATGAAGGAATACATCTACGGCGAGCGTCAGGGCATCCACATCCTCGACCTCGACCAAACGCTCACCCAGTTCGAGGAAAGCCTTGAATTTCTTCGGGATACGACCGCCGCGGGAGGCAAGGTGTTGATGGTCGGCACCAAGCGCCAAGCCGCGCCCCCGATTCAGCTGGAGGCCCAGCGCTCGGGTCAGTACTACGTGAACAACCGCTGGCTCGGCGGCATGCTCACCAACTTCCGAACGGTCAAAAAATCCGTCGAACGCTTCAAGGAGCTGAAGGCCGTGGTCGAGGACGAGGCCAAGGCCGCCGAGATCTCGAAGCGCGACCGCGCGCACATGCAGCGCGAGGTCGA
>DASQCX010000938.1:0-4989 GCA_035634455.1 Burkholderiaceae bacterium | reverse complement strand
TGGCCCGCCATGCACCGAAGCCCGGCGACGCGAAGCGCCGCGACCCGCTGCCGGAAGACGTCGCCGACTGGATCGCCACGGCGCTGCATGTCGACGTGCGCGGGCGCGCCGCCGAGTGGTCGCCCGAGGAGTGGTACGTCGCGCTGCCGCGACCGGGCGGCGACGCCTGGGTGCGCGTCGCGCGCGACAGCGGCCAGGCCGAGCTCGAGGACACCGACCGCGGCTGGATCTCGACCCTCAACGACCTGCACAAGGGCCGCAACGCCGGCGCCGCCTGGGGCTGGTTCATCGACGCCTTCGCCGTCGCCTGCCTCGCCTTCACGATCACGGGCCTCGTGATCCTGAAGATGCACGCCGGCAACCGGCCCGGCACCTGGCCGCTGGTGGGCCTGGGCGTGGTCGTCCCGGCGCTGCTGGCCCTGCTCCTCGTCCATTGACCCGCTTCCGCTTTCGAACCACGCACCAGGAACCCCGATGCCGATCCGATACTCGCTTGCCCTCACCGCCGCCGTCGCGGCCTTGCCGGCCCGGTCCGCCGAGCTGGCGCTCAAGATCCAGCTGCCGCGCATGGACATCGCCGAATACCACAAGCCGTATGTCGCGGCGTGGATCGAGAAGGCGTCCGACCAGTCCTTCGCCGGCAACGTGGCGCTCTGGTACGACGTCAACAAGCGCAACAACGGCGGCGCCAAGTGGCTCAAGGACATGCGTTCGTGGTGGCGCAAGAGCGGCCACGACGCGCCGGCCGTCGACGGCGTCACCGGCGCCACGCGCACCGCCGGCGAGCACGCGATCAACCTGCTCGGCACGAAGGCCGTCGCCGCGCTGGCGCCGGGGCAGTACGAGGTGGTCGTCGAGGCCGCGCGCGAGAACGGCGGCCGCGAGGTGCTGCGCGTGCCCTTCGACTGGCCGGTGAGGAAGGCGCAGTCCGCCAGGGCTCAAGGCCAGGGCGAGCTCGGCACCGTCGCCATCGACGCGAAGCCTTGAAGGAGACCCCCATGCGACACGCGCTCCCGCGCCTGGCCCTGCTCGCCGGCGCCGCCCTGCTCTCGCTGTCCGCCCACGCGCATCGCCCCTGGCTGCTGCCGTCCGCCACGCTGGTCGACGGCCCCGCGCCGGTGGTCAGCGTCGATGCGGCGATCTCCGAGGACCTGTTCGAGTTCGACTCGTTCCCGCTGATGCTGGATTCCTTGCGCGTCACCGCGCCCGATGGCAGCGCCGTCGCGCCCGCCGCACGCGTCGAGGCCAGGCGCCGCGTCAGCTTCGACCTCCAGCTCGCGCAGAAAGGCACGTACCGGATCGCCGGCGTGACCGACACCGCGATGGCCTCGTGGAAAGCGGGCGGCGAGACGAAGCGCTGGCGCGGCTCGCCCGCGGCGCTCGCCGCGGCGGTGCCGGCCGACGCGCAGGACCTGCAGGTCACGCGCCAGCTCGCGCGCGCCGAGACCTTCGTCACCAACGAGGCGCCGAGCGCGCTGCCCGCCGCCGTCACCGGCGAAGGCCTGGAGCTGCAGCCGCTGACCAATCCGACCGACCTCAGCGTCGGCGACGCCAGCCGCTTCCGGGTGCTGCTCGATGGCAAGCCGTTCGCCGGTGCCGACGTCACGCTGATCCGCGGCGGCAACCGCTACCGCTACAGGATGGGCGAGATCGCGCTGAAGACCGACGCGGCCGGCGAGTTCGGCCTCGCCTGGCCCGAGGCCGGGCGCTACTGGCTGGGCATCAACCATGGCGGGCGTCCGCAGGGCGTGGCCGGCACGCCGCCACCGGCCGGCGGCGCGCCCGCGCGTCGCGAGTCCTACAGCGCGACCTTCGAGGTGCTGCCGAAGTGACCCCCGAGCGACAGGTGCTGGTGCCGGCATCGATCGCCGCGACGCCGCCGGCGCTCGGCGGGCGCGTCCACGAGTTCGCGGGCGAGACGATGGGCACGACCTGGAACGTGCGCCTCGTCGCCGCGCCGACGCTGCGTCGCGAGCCCGTGCGCCAGGCGATCCAGGCCGCGCTCGACGACGTGGTCGCGCAGATGAGCACCTGGGACGCGACCTCGGCCCTCGCGCGCTTCAACCGCGCCGCGCCCGGCAGCTGGCATGCGCTGCCCGACGCCTTCCACGAGGTGCTCGCCTGTGCCCGCGAGGTCGCCGAACGCAGCAACGGCGCGTTCGATCCGACCGCGGGTGCGCTGGTCGATGCCTGGGGCTTCGGCCCCGCGCCGCGTCGCGGCGTGCCGGACGCCGCGCTGCTCGCGCACGCGCAGGCGAGCGCCGGCTGGCGCCGCATCGAGATCGATCCGACGCACCGCGCGCTGCTGCAGCCGGGCGGACTCGCGCTCGACCTGTCGGCGATCGCCAAGGGCTTCGGCGTCGACCTCGTCGCGCGCCGGCTCGATGCGCTGGGCATCGAGAGCCATCTCGTGGAGGTCGGCGGCGAGCTGCGCGGCAGCGGCGCCAAGCCCGACGGCCAGCCGTGGTGGGTGCAGCTGGAGCATCCCGGCGGCGAGGCGGCCGCGCGGACGCTGCTCGCGCTGCACGGCCTGTCGGTGGCGACCTCGGGCGACTACCGGCGCTGGTTCGAGCACGCGGGCACGCGCTACAGCCACACGATCGATCCGCGCGACGGACGGCCGATCCGCCACGGCCTCGCCGCGGTCACCGTGATCCACGCGGACTGCATGCGGGCCGACGCCTGGTCGACCGCGCTGAGCGTGCTCGGACCCGACAGCGGCCTCGCGCTGGCGGACCGCCTGGGCCTGGCGGCGCGCTTGCTCGTGCGCGACGGCGCGGGCTTCGTCGAGCAAGCGAGCACCGCGTTCCAGGCGCTGCTGCAATGACCGCGTTCGGCGTCGAGGGCCCGCGACTGCTGGCGGCGGCGGCGACCGTGTCGCTCTATGCCGCGCTGTGCCTGGCGGTGTGGGTCGGCGCGCGCCGCAAGGCCGCGGCCGCATCGGCGTGCGGCCGGGCGTTAGCGGGCGCGGCGCACGTCGAACCCATCCTGGTCGTTCACGCGAGCCAGACCGGCGCCGCCGAACAGCTGGCCTGGCAGAGCGCGCAGGCGCTGCGAGACGCGGCGCTGCCGTCGCGCGTCGTCGCCCTCGGCGCGCTAGCGCCGGCCGAGCTGGCCGCGGCGTCGCGGATGCTGTTCATCGCGAGCACCTGCGGCGAGGGCGACGCGCCCGACGCGGCCACGCCGTTCGTGCGCCGCGTGATGGACGTCGCGGACACGTCGTCGCTGTCCGGCCTGCGCTACGGCCTGCTGGCGCTCGGCGACCGCGAGTTCGCCGGCTTCTGCGCCTTCGGCCGCCGCCTCGACGCCTGGCTGCAGGCGCGCGGGGCGCGGCCGCTGTTCGAGCGCATCGAGGTCGACGCGATGGCGCCGCCCGACCTCGCGCGCTGGAAGCACGCGCTGGGCCGGCTGGCCAGCGTCGGCGACGCCTTGGCCTGGCGCGGGCCCGCTCGCGAGACCTGGCGCCTGGCGCGCCGCACGCACCTCAATCCGGGCAGCCAGGGCGCACCGGTGTTCCACCTCGAGCTCGAGCCGCCCGCCGGCGCGACGCCCGCCTGGGAGCCCGGCGACCTGCTGCAGGTGCGCGTGCCGCACGCGCCCGATGCGCCGCGCGCCTACTCGATCGCATCCATCCCCGCCGACGGCCGCGCCCACCTGCTGGTGCGCCAACAGCGGCGCAGCGACGGCCGGCTCGGGCTGGCCTCGGGCTGGCTGACGGCCGGCGCCGCGGTCGGCGCCGACATCGTGCTCGACCTGCTGTCGCATCGCAACTTCCGCCTGGGCGACAACGCCGCGCGGCCGCTGATCCTGGTGGGCAACGGTACCGGCATCGCGGGCCTGCGGGCGCACCTGCTCGCTCGCGCTCGCGCGTCACGCGTGGGCGCGGACGCGGCCGCGCGACCGCGCAACTGGCTCGTCTTCGGCGAGCGCCAGGCGGCGCACGACTTCCATTTCCGCGCCGACATCGAGGCCTGGCAGGCCGACGGCACGCTCGCGCGCGTCGACCTCGCGTTCTCGCGCGATCAAGCGGCGCGCGACTACGTGCAGGATCGCCTGCGCGCCCAGCCCGCGCGGGTGCGCCGCTGGCTGGACGACGGCGCGGCCGTCTACGTCTGCGGCAGCCGGCACGGCATGGCCGCGGGCGTCGACGCGGCGCTGGTCGACATCGTCGGCGACGCGCGCGTGCAAGCGCTGATCGCCGAAGGGCGCTACCGGCGCGACGTCTACTGACTCGGAACCCGTGAATGAATCCGGCCCGCTCGAGCGCGCCGGATTCGTTCTCAGACCTCGGACCAGGCGCGCACCAGGTTGTGATAGTGGCCGGTCAGGCCCACCACGGCCTCGTTGTCGCCCACCTGCTCGCGCAGCGCCTGGATGTTCTGGTCCAGTTCGAACAGCATGCGGCGCTGCGCCGTGTCGCGCACCAGGCTCTGCACCCAGAAGAACGACGCGACCCGGGCGCCGCGCGTCACCGGGTGCACGCGGTGCAGGCTGCCGGACGGATACAGCACCAGGTCGCCGGCGGGCAGCCTGACCGTGTGCGTGCCGTAGGTGTCGACGATCTCCAGTTCGCCGCCGTCGTACTCGCCGGGATCGGCCAGGAACAGCGTGCACGACAGGTCGGTGCGCATCTGCAGCGTGGTGCCGGGCACCGACCGGATCGCGCCGTCCACGTGCAGCCCGTAGTGCCCGCCGCCCTCGTAGCGGTTGAACAGCGGCGGCATGTGGCGCAGCGGCAGCGCGGCGGACATGTAGAGCGGGTTCGCCAGCAGCGCCTGCAGCACGACGCGCCCCAGCTCCTGGCCCACCGGCGAGAATTCGTCGAGCTGGCGGTTGCGCTTGACCTGCGCGCCCTGCCCGCCGACGGTGGCGCGGCCGTCGATCCAGTCGGTGCCGTCCAGGCGCCGGCGCAGGTCGGCGACCTGGTCGCGGGCAAGGACGTCGGGCACGTGGAGCAGCATGATGGCGATGGATTTCGTTGAGGGGAAC
>DASQCX010000937.1:0-5173 GCA_035634455.1 Burkholderiaceae bacterium | reverse complement strand
AACACGCCTTTCGATGAAATGCACGCCGCGGGGGACGCGGTGCGCGAGCACTACCAGGGCTATGCCCAGTGGCTGGCCCGCCAGCCGGCCGACCTGATGCGCGACCGGCGCAACGAGGCCGAGCTGATCTTCCGGCGCGTGGGCATCACCTTCGCGGTCTACGGCGACAAGGACTCCGGCGAGGGCACCGAGCGCCTGATCCCGTTCGACCAGATCCCGCGCGTGATCCCGTCGCACGAATGGCGCGAGATGGAGAAGGGCCTGGCGCAGCGCGTCACGGCGCTGAACCGCTTCATCCACGACGTCTACCACGACCAGGAGATCCTCAAGGCCGGCGTGGTGCCGCGCGAGCAGGTCGTCGACAACGCGCAGTTCCGGCCGGAGATGATGGGCGTCGACGTGCCGGGTGGCGTCTATTCGCATATCTCCGGCGTCGACATCGTGCGCGCCGGCAACCCCGACGGCAGCGGCAGCTACTACGTGCTGGAGGACAACCTGCGCGTGCCCAGCGGCGTGTCGTACATGCTCGAGAACCGCAAGATGATGATGCGGCTGTTTCCCGAGCTGTTCTCGATGCACGCGGTGGCGCCGGTGGCCCACTACCCCGACCTGCTGCTGGAGACGCTGCGCAGCCTGGCCCCGGGCGGCAGCAACGATCCGACGGTCGTCGTGCTCACGCCCGGCATGTACAACTCGGCCTACTTCGAGCACGCGTTCCTCGCGCAGCAGATGGGCGTCGAGCTGGTCGAGGGCCAGGACCTGTTCGTGAAGGACGACTTCGTCTACATGCGCACCACGCAGGGCCCCAAGCGCGTGGACGTCATCTACCGCCGCCTCGACGACGACTTCATGGATCCGGAGGTGTTCCGCAAGGACTCGACGCTGGGCTGCGCCGGCCTGCTGCGCGCCTACAAGGCCGGCAACGTGACGCTGGCCAACGCGATCGGCACCGGCGTCGGCGACGACAAGTCGATCTACCCGTACGTGCCCAAGATGGTCGAGTTCTACCTCGGCGAGAAGCCCATCCTCAACAACGTGCCCACCTACCAGTGCCGCGACGCCAAGGACCTGTCCTACGTGCTCGCCAACCTGGCCGAGCTCGTGGTCAAGGAGGTGCACGGCGCCGGCGGCTACGGGATGCTGGTGGGGCCGGCGGCCAGCAAGGCGGAGGTCGAGGCGTTCCGCGCGCAGCTCGTGGCCAACCCGAGCAACTACATCGCGCAGCCGACGCTGAGCCTGTCGACCTGCCCCACCTACGTCGAGTCCGGCATCGCGCCGCGCCACATCGACCTGCGGCCCTACGTGCTGTCCGGCAAGGAGGTGCAGATGGTGCCGGGCGGGCTCACGCGCGTGGCGCTGAAGGAGGGCTCGCTGGTGGTCAACAGCAGCCAGGGCGGCGGCACCAAGGACACCTGGGTGCTGGAGGCGGAGCAGCCGCACGGCAACGGCGCGACACCTCCCCGCACGCAGTCGCAGTCGCAATCGACATCGGCCTGAGGAGACCGCCCAGATGCTTTCCCGCACCGCCGACCACCTGTTCTGGATGTCGCGCTACATCGAGCGCGCCGAGAACACCGCGCGCATGCTCGACGTCAACTACCAGACCGCGCTGCTGCCGCAGTCCGATGTCGTGGCCGAGCTCGGCTGGCGCGGCCTGCTGGCCATCAGCGAGCTCACGCCCGACTACACCCGCCGCTACGGCGTCATCAGCCCGCCCAGGCTGATGGAGTTCATGGTGGCCGACGGCCAGAACCCGTCGTCGATCTTCAGCTGCCTGCGCGCCGCGCGCGAGAACGCCCGCGCCGTGCGGGGCACGCTCACTACCGAGGTGTGGGAGACGACCAACCAGACCTGGCTCGAATTCAACAAGGTGCTGGCCAGCGGGCAGCTGCAGCGCGATCCGGCCAGCGTGTTCGAGTGGGTCAAGTTCCGCTCGCACCTGTCGCGCGGCGTCGTGGTGGGCACGATGCTGCAGGACGAGGCCTTCCACTTCGTGCGCATCGGCTCGTTCCTGGAGCGCGCCGACAACACCGCCCGCATGCTGGACGTCAAGTTCCACGACGTCGACAGCGACTTCTACGGCCACGCCGACGAGCGCGACAACGAGTACGAGTTCTACCACTGGTCGGCGATCCTGCGCTCGGTGTCCGGCTTCGAGGTCTATCGCAAGGTCTACCGCAACGTCATCCAGCCCGAGAAGGTGGCCGAGCTGCTGATCCTGCGCGACGACATGCCGCGTTCGCTGGCGCACTGCATGAGCCGCATCGTCAGCAACCTGCGCTACGTGGCCAACGCCAACTCGGGCGAGACGCTGCGCTGCGCCGGGCGGCTGGAGTCCGACCTGCGCTTCGGGCGCATCGACGAGATCCTCGCCACCGGCCTGCATGCCTTCCTGACCCGGTTCCTCGCCCAGGTCGGCGACCTGGGCACGGGCATCAGCCGCGACTTCCTCGTCGCCGAGTGACCCCTGCGACGCGTCGACCCCCGATGCGTCGCCCGCATTCATCCAGCCCACTGCCGATGCCGGCGCATGGGCGTGTCCGATCCGGGAGCTTTCCTTGGCCATCCATGTCGCCCTGAGCCACGTCACGCACTACCGCTACGACCGGCTCGTCTCGCTCGGCCCGCAGGTCGTGCGCCTGCGCCCAGCGCCGCACTGCCGCACCAAGATCCTGTCGTACTCGCTCAGGGTCGAGCCGGCGGAGCACTTCATCAACTGGCAACAGGATCCGTTCGCCAACTACCTGGCACGGCTCGTGTTCCCCGGGCAGATGCGCGAGTTCAAGGTCACGGTCGACCTCGTGGCCGAGATGGCGGTCTACAACCCGTTCGACTTCTTCCTCGAACCCAGCGCCGAGAAGTTCCCGTTCGCCTATTCCGACGAGCTGGCCGACGAACTCGCGCCATACCGCGTGGCCGACGCGTCCGGCCCGGCCTTCGAGGCCTTCGTCGCCGGCATCCCGCGCGAGCCGCGCGCCACCATCGACTTCCTGGTCGAACTGAACCAGCGCCTGCAGCGCGATATCCGCTACCTGATCCGCATGGAGCCGGGCGTGCAGACGCCCGAGCAGACGCTCGCGCTGGCCTCGGGCTCGTGCCGCGACTCGGGCTGGCTGATGGTGCAGGTGCTGCGCAGGCTGGGCCTGGCGGCGCGCTTCGTCTCCGGCTACCTGATCCAGCTCGCACCCGACCAGAAGGCGCTGGACGGCCCCAGCGGCACCGAGGTCGACTTCACCGACCTGCACGCCTGGTGCGAGGTCTACCTGCCCGGCGCCGGCTGGATCGGCTTCGACCCGACCTCGGGCCTGCTGGCCGGCGAGGGCCACATCCCGCTGGCGTGCACGCCGCAGCCGGCCAGCGCCGCGCCGATCAGCGGCGGCGTCGACGAGGCCGAGGTCGAGTTCAGCCACGACATGGCCGTCACGCGCATCTGGGAATCGCCGCGCGTCACGCTGCCGTACAGCGAGGCGCAGTGGCAGGCGGTGCTGGCGCTCGGCGAGCGGGTCGACGCGAAGCTGGTGGCCGGCGACGTGCGCCTGACGATGGGCGGCGAGCCCACCTTCGTCTCGATCGACGACCGCGATGGCGCCGAGTGGAACACCGACGCCCTCGGCCCGACCAAGCGCATGCGCGCCCAGGAGCTGGTGCTGCGCTTGCGCGACCACTACGGCGCCGGCGGCTTCCTGCACTACGGCCAGGGCAAGTGGTACCCGGGCGAGCAGTTGCCGCGCTGGGCGCTGTCGATCTGCTGGCGCGCCGACGGCCAGCCGTGCTGGAGCGACCCGGCGCTGTTCGCCGACGAGCGCGTGCCGCAGAACCGCACCGCCGCCGACGCCCAGCGCTTCGCGCAGGCGCTCGCACGCCGCCTGGGCGTCGTCGACAGCACGGTGCAGGCCGGCTACGAGGACACCTTCTACTACCTGTGGCGCGAGCGCCAGCTGCCGGTCAACGTCGATCCGTTCGACGCGCGCCTGTCCGACGAGATGGAGCGCAACCGGCTGCGCCGCGTCTACGCGCAGGGGCTGGAGGCGCCGGTCGGCTACGTGCTGCCGCTGCGGCGCGAGGGCGCGCCCGGCCTGGCCGGCGGCCGCTGGGCGACCGGGCCGTGGCACTTCCGCGGCGAGCGCATGTACCTGATCCCGGGCGACTCGCCGATGGGCTACCGGCTGCCGCTCGACTCGCTGCCCTGGGTCAGGGACACCGAGTACCCGTTCCTGGTCGAACAGGATCCGTTCGCGCCGCGCGGGCCCTTGCCGGCGGCGGGCGCGTCCGGCGCCGCGACGGGCGGCGCCGCCGGGGCGCCCATCCGGCCGCAGTCGGCGGCGGATGCGCGCGTCGCCGGCGCCCGCATCGTGGGCGGCACGACGCCGGGCACGGGCGTCGGCGCGGCGCTGCCGGGGGACGCGAGCGTCGCCGCGGCGGACGACCGCTTCCCGGCGCGCTTCGAGTCCGCGAACTGGGTGACGCGCACGGCACTGTGCGTCGAGGTGCGCGACCCGCGGCGCGCCAACGGCCCCAAGGCCGAGCGCGTCGGCACGGCCAGCGGCGTGATGTACGTGTTCATGCCGCCGCTGGAGCGGCTGGACGACTACCTCGAGCTGCTGTCGGCGATCGAGGCGACGTGCCGCGAGCTGGCCATCCCGGTGGTCATCGAGGGCTACCCGCCGCCGCGCGACCCGCGCCTGAAGCTGCTGCAGGTCACGCCCGATCCCGGCGTCATCGAGGTCAACATCCATCCGGCGTCGAACTGGGAGGAGCTGGTCGAGCACACCGAGTTCCTGTACGAGGCGGCGTGGCTGTCGCGGCTGTCGTCGGAGAAGTTCCTGGTCGACGGCAAGCATACGGGCACCGGCGGCGGCAACCACTTCGTGCTGGGCGGCGCGACGCCGGCCGACTCGCCGTTCCTGCGCCGGCCCGAGGTCCTCGGCAGCCTGCTCGCGTACTGGCACAACCACCCGTCGCTGAGCTACCTGTTCTCGGGCCTGTTCATCGGCCCGACCAGCCAGGCGCCGCGTATCGACGAAGCGCGCCAGGACATGCTGTACGAACTTGAAATCGCGCTGCGCAAGGTGCCCGCGCCAGGCGACGGCACAGCGCCGCCGCCGTGGCTGGTCGATCGCTTGTTCCGCAAGCTTCTTGTCGACGTGACCGGCAACACCCACCGCGCCGAGAT
>DASQCX010000936.1:0-2764 GCA_035634455.1 Burkholderiaceae bacterium | reverse complement strand
CACCATCGGTCGCCGGCGCTCTCCATCCATGACCAGCGGACCAGCCACTTCTCGGTGTTCCAGGGAGGCCGGTAGCAGCCGAAGCGACCCGCCTCGATGTCGAAGCTCAGCAGCTTGAGCCAGTCGCGCAGCCGCCAGTAGCCGATGAACTCGCCGGCGCTGGGCAGGAACAGCGTCTCGTCGGCCATCTTCATGCGGTGGCCGGTGCGGCCCAGGCGCTGGCGCATCGCCCACAGGCTCATCGGGTTGAAGCCGAAGATGACCAGGCGGCCGTCGGGCACCAGGCAGCGCGTGGCCTCGGCCAGCGCCTGGTGCGGATCGGCCGACATCTCGAGCGTGTGCGGCATCACGACGAGGTCGAGGCTGTTGGACGCGAACGGCAGCGACTCCGCGCAGCAGTGCAGCGCGATGGGCACCTTGAGCGGCTGGGTGGCGAAGCCGAGATCGGACGCCGGTGCGATGGGCGCGGGTTCCGGGTTGACCAGGCTGTCGCTGGCGAGCCAGCGGTGGGGCATGCGGTTTGCTCGCAGCCCGTCGAGCGAAGGCAGGCCCATCTGCAACGCGTGGTAACCGAAGATGTCGAACACGGCGCGGTCGATGCGCTCCTGTTCCCAGGCGAGCAGCACCCGGCCCGGCGGCGTCTTCAGCCACTCGCCCAACTCTATAATCGCAGCGCCTGTCTCCATGGATCTGATCGCCCTACCCGCCTTCGCCGACAACCTCATCTGGATGCTGCACGACGACGTCAACGCCATCGTGGTGGATCCGGGAGCGGCGGCGCCTGTCAGCAGCGCGTTGCGCGAGAAAGGCCTGCGGCTCGCGGCCATTCTAGTGACCCACCACCACCCGGACCACGTCGGCGGCCTGGGCGAGTTGCAAGCGCTGGTCCAGGGCCCGGTCTACGGCCCCGCGCACGAGGCGATGCCGGTGCCGGTCGAGAAGCTGTCGCAGGGCATGGCCTTCGACCTGCCCGGCCTGCACGTCGAGGTGCTCGACGTCCCCGGGCACACCGCCGGCCACATCGCCTACGTCGTCACCGAGCCGGGCCGCGCGCCGTGGCTGTTCTGCGGCGACACGCTGTTCTCGGCCGGCTGCGGCCGTCTGTTCGAGGGAACTCCTGCGCAGATGCAGCACTCTCTTTCGGAGCTCGCCGCGCTGCCGGGCGACACGCGCGTCTGCTGCGCGCACGAATACACGCTCTCGAACCTGCGCTTCGCGCGCACGGTCGAGCCCCGCAACACGGCCCTGGCCGAGTACGAGACCCGCTGCAAGGCCCTGCGCGCCGAAGGCGCGTGGACGCTGCCGTCGACGATCGCCACCGAGCGCGCCGTCAACCCGTTCCTGCGCGTGCGCGAGCCCGAGGTGGTCGCGTCGGCGCAGGCCCACGGGGCGGCGTCCGCGAATCCGGTCGACGTCCTGGCCGCCCTGCGTGAATGGAAGAACACGTTTTGAACACCACCGACAACTCGCCGCGCCTGTCCCTGCTGACCGCGATCCCGTTCGTCTTCGCGCTGACGCTGGCGGCCTGCTCGACGGTCGAGCAGGGTCCGGCGACCGCCGCCGACGGCGCTCCCGTCGTCGCCGCCGCGGCGTCGCAGCCCGCCGACGCCGCGTCGGCCCCCGCCGCGGCCGCTTCCGACGCCTCCGCGGTCGTCGCCGCCAGCGCGGCCGCGAGCGCGCCGGCCGCCGCCGCGTCCGACGCCGAGGCGATGGAGGCCGACGACGAGGACGACACCGACGCCGCCAAGACCGGCCCCGCGCCCGCCGTGCTGCCGCCGTACGACCCGCTGCAGCCCGACACCAAGGTCGACCTCGACGACAGCGCCGCCCGCGCCGACCTGTGGCACCGCGTGCGCGCCGGCTTCGCCATTCCCGACATGGACACCCCCGCGGTCAAGCAGTGGGAGCAGTGGTACGCGTCGCGCCCCGACTACGTGGCCCGCATGACGGCGCGCGGCTCGCGCTACCTGTACCACATCACGCAGGAGGTCGAGCGCCGCCACATGCCCACCGAGCTGGCGCTGCTGCCCTTCACCGAGAGCGCGTTCAACCCGCAGGCGATGTCGGTGGCCAGGGCCTCGGGCATGTGGCAGTTCGTGTCGGCCACGGGCAAGGACTTCGAGCTCAAGCAGAACATCTTCCGCGACGACCGCCGCGACGTGCTCGCCTCGACGCGCGCCGCGCTCGACTACCTGCAGCGCCTGCACGACATGTTCGGCGACTGGCAGCTCGCGCTGGCCGCCTACAACTGCGGCCAGGGCAACGTGCAGCGCGCGATCAACCGCAACCTCAAGCACGGCCTGCCCACCGACTACGCCAGCCTGAGCCTGCCCAAGGAGACCAGCGAATACGTGCCCAAGCTGCAGGCGGTCAAGAACATCGTCCTGCACCCCGAGGCCTACTCGCTGACGCTGCCGCCGGTGGGCAACCACCCGTATTTCCTGAGCGTGCCGATCGAGCGCGACATCGACGTCGACACCGCCGCCAAGCTGGCCAAGGTGCCGCTCGACGAGTTCCGCATGCTCAACCCGCAGCTGGACAAGCCGGTGATCCTGGCGGCCGGCACGCCGCAGGTGCTGCTGCCCTACGACAACGCCGACGACTTCGTGCACGCGGTCAAGGCGCACCAGGGCCCGCTGGCCACCTGGACGGTCTATCGCGTCGGCAAGACGATGCGGCCCGCCGACGCCGCCAAGGTCGTGGGCATGAGCGAGACCGAGCTGCGCGAGGTCAACCGCATCCCGGCGCGCATGCTGGTCAGGTC
>DASQCX010000935.1:0-2567 GCA_035634455.1 Burkholderiaceae bacterium | reverse complement strand
GGCTGCGCGGGCGCCTGTAGGAAACCGGCTGCGAACTGGTGCAGCAGGCGGCGGATCTCCTCGGCCACGTCGCTGCACAGGCGCGCCTCGTCCGGCGTCACCAGGCGCGACTGCGACACCTCCAGCGCGTGCTCGAGGCGGCGCGACAGCGAGGACAGCTCGGTGTGCCCCACGGTGGCCGAATTGCCGGCCAGCGAGTGCGCCAGCGCGACAGCTTCCTCGCCGACCGGGCGCGGCAGCTCCAGCACCCACTCGGCGAGCGAGGTGCACAGGCGGCGCGACTGCTCGTCGGCTTCGTTGAGGAAGATGTTGAACAGGCTCAGGCTGATGCGCAGCGGCCCGATGAGCTTGTAGTTCTCGGCGTCGTCGGCCGGCAGCTGGTCGGCCAGCCCGTGCGCGGCGACCGCGTCGTTGGCGGCCGGCTCGGCCGCGTGGCCGGCGGGCGCCAGGTCGAACGACAGATCCGACAGATCCGCGAGCTGCGACGGCACGGTCTCGGGGCCGGCGTCGTGCTCCTGGACGTGCGCGGTCGGGACGGCGGACGCGTGGGCCGGCTGGTCGAGGTCGCCGAGGTCGAACTGGAACTCGGGCTCGGCCGCGTCGGCGCGGCGCTCCAGCGTCTGCAGCACCGTGCGCTCCTCGCCCTCGGCGGCCGGCGCATGGGCGGGCGCGGCGTGCGGCGGCGTGTCGGACGGCAGGTCCAGTACGAAAGGCAGCTCGTGCGCCGGCTCGACCACCTGCGGCAGGTCGGCCAGCTCGGGCGGCGCGGTATGGGCGAAGTCCTCGAAGACCTCGGTGTCGCCCGCCTCCACGGGCGCGGGCTCGAACGAGACCTCGGGCGACGGGATCGGCGACAGCACCGCGGTGGCCTCGGCGGCGAACGCCGGCGCGGGCGTCGGGGCAGCAGGCGCGGGCGCCTTGACAGGCTCGGCATCGGGATCGACGCCGTCGCGCAGCGCGTTGGCGGCGGCGACGATGGGCGCGCTGTGGAAGCCGTTCGCGTTCTTCGCGGCGAGCGCCTTGATCCAGCCCTCGAGTTCGTCCAGCACGTTCAGCGAGAACGAGCGCAGCTCGGGATTGGCCTCGATCACGTGATCGGCCAGGCGGGCGTTGTACAGCTGCTCGCAGGCCCAGGCGGCTTCGCCGAAGTCCTTCAGGCCGACCATGCGCGAGCTGCCCTTGAGGGTATGGAACGCGCGGCGGACGGTGGAGATCGATTCGAAGTGCTGCGGCTCCTCGGCCAGCTTGCCCAGGCTCTCGCGGGCGCCGGCGATGACTTCCTCGGCTTCCTCGAAGAAGATCCCGAGCATCTCGTCGTCCTCGGCCGTGGCCGTGTCGGACACGGCGGCGGGCACGGGCGCGGGCGCCGGCGGCGGCGGGGCGACGAACTCGTGCATCGCCTTGGCGACTTCCTGGCGCACCTCGGTGGCCGCGGTCTCGTCGCTGCGGGCCAGCGCGCTGCGCGCGGCCTTGGCGGCGTCGGCGATGCTCTTCTCGTCCGAGGCGGTGGCCTGCTGGGCCAGCTCCTCGAGCTTGCGCATCACGTCGGCCTTGGACGCGGCGTCGCTGCCGGCCGTGGCGGCCAGCTGCTGCACCTGCTCCAGCAGCTCGCTCTCGCCGGCGGCGGGCGCGTCCACCTCGGTGGGCACGATCTCGTCGGTGCGGCCCATCGTGGTCTCGAGGCGGCCGGTGCTGGCGTCGAACTTGAACAGCGACTTGGCCAGCTGCGGCTGCACGCCCAGCAGGTCGATCAGGAAGCCGAGCGCGCCGACGTTGGCGGCCAGGCGGCCCACGGCCTGCTCGGACAGCGTGCGCTCGGCCGGCGTGGTCTCGGCGTCCTCGCGCGACTGCGCCAGCACGGTGTCGACCTCGTCGCGCATGCGCACGACGGCCTGGCCGGCCTGGTCCAGGCCCAGCACGGACAGCACGCCGCGCATGGCCGACAGTTTGGCCGGCACCGGCACCAGCGTCTCGCGCTCGGCCGGGTTGCGGTTGAACTTGTCGAGCTGGCCTTCGACCTCGGCCAGCGACGAGCGCAGCTCCTGCACGACGCTGCCCATGGTCTGGCGGTCGGAGGCGCGGCGGTAGAGGTCTTCCATCCACGGCTCGATCGGGCCCGGCGTGCGGCCCTGGCGCGCGAGGTCGATGCGCTCGGCGAGCTGGTGGATGCGGGTGCCGAACGAGGCGTCGGCGATGTCGGCGTCGTCGAGCGCGGCGTCCAGGCACAGCAGGCTGGTGGCGACTTCCATCGCCAGGTTGGGCGACGGCACGGCGGCGCCGTCGGCCACCTGCGTGACCGCGGCGTCGAGCGCGCGCGCCATGTGCTCGCCCTCGGGGTGCAGCTTGCGCACCGAGTCGGCCACCAGCGAGGCCTGCTCGCGCAGGCTGGACGCGAGGCCGGACTGGCCGGCCGTGGCCGACGACCACGATTCCTTCAGCGCCTCCACGCGGCGCCGCGCCAGCGGGATCAGCGCGGGGTCGTAGCGGCCCAGCGCCTCGTGCTCGTAGTCGACCGGTTCCTGCGCGGCGAGGCCGAAGGCCTTGCGCACGGCCACCAGGCGCGGCGC